>JAOZTK010000034.1 GCA_029942185.1 Flavobacteriaceae bacterium | reverse complement strand
CGGTACAGGATACTTTCTGTAAATGAAAAAATGCCAACAATCAGCACCAAACTCAATATAAAAACATCTTTAGTTTTCACCGCTTTATAAAAGGTGTACAGGATTAGAAGTAAATAAAAAATTCCCAATATGCCGTTTATAAGAATAAACTCAATATATTGATTGTGTGAATTATAACCCTTTAAACCTTTAGAATTATTTTTGGAATTTTCAAGTTTCCCCTTTAACCAATAAGGGTCTTTGGTCCCGTCCTTATAATAGTCAATACTGACACCTAAGATCGGGGTTTTGGAATTTTTTAAAACTAAATAAGCGTTCTTCCACAAGATTAATCGAGGAGAGGTTTTATACACCAAACTGCGTGTAAACTTTTTTTGTATGGATTTATTTGTGGTAAAAACTGTTACAGAAGCAGTAAGCAGCAATAAAACTACAAACATGGCTTTACGTTTGGAAAGCAAGGTAATAACGTATAAGAACACCACAATTACATATATAATATAGCTAATTCGAGAGGTGGATAACAAGACGCCCAGACTAAAAACAAAGAGTAAAGTCCAAAACAAATAAGTGTTTAAATCTTTTCTATAAAACTCAATTAGAAAAACCAATGCCACTAGTTGATAGATTCCAAAATATGGATGTTGAATAACTGTTGCTTGTTTTGACAAATCGGTACTTAAATGAAAACCCGCTCCTAATTGCAGCAATTTATACAAGGTGAGGATAAAAGCAAAAAAACTAAATACAATAAAAACTCCAATTCCTGTTTTAAGTTGTTTTTTATCTGCCAATACACTCAAAATAATAAAAGGAATAATTAATATGGGCAATTTATTCCAAAAATAGTCTAAACTGCGTATTGGATCTTTGGATAAAACAACAGCAATAAGCGTTAGAAAAAAGGGGATAAGTATTAGTAAATAGTTGTTTTCAAACTTTTTGAATGCTATTAATTCTCTTTTATTTAGAATAAAAAAAACAATAAATAATACAGCTAAAACAACAATAGTAATATTAGCAAAAGCAAAAGGAAGGTATCCGAAAGAAAAGTATATAAAAACGATTCCTATTAATACTTCAGTTACGTATTTTTCGATAAGTTTCATCATAAACTAATTTTTTTACTGTTTATTTAACAGAGCATTATATAGTTTCATAAGTTTTTCTAGATGTTTTTTCTTAGCTAAATTCTTATTGTAAAAATCGTTAATGTTTTTTTGAAAAAATGAAATATCAAACGTGTTGATTTTTTCTAATTCTTTAATCACTTCGTTTTTATTAGTAAAATCTACTAAAAATCCTGTTATTTTATTTTGAATTAAATCTTTAAAACCGCTATGGTTAGAAGCAATAACCGGCACAGACAATGCAAAGGATTCTATCACTGTCATGGGGCAATTTTCATATCCCTTTGATATTTGCACCACATATTTAGCGTTTTTTACATAATTAAATAATTCCCTACCGTATTTGGGCCCTAAAAACTCAATGTTTTCTAAATTTTTAATCTTGCCTTCTACTTTTTGTTCATTATCTCCTTTGCCAATTAAAACTAGATGTAAATCAGTTTCTTTAAACACATCTATCATTTCTATAATTCCTTTTTCTTCTGAAATTCTCCCATAATACAGATAGTATTCTTTAAGCTCTATAGCTTTTGAACTATCATAATCTACTTCTGTAAAATTAGGTAATATTTCAATTTTTTTATTAATGCGATGTGTAAGCAATGAAGCTAAAAATGGACTTGGTGCTATATAAGCATCTATATATTTTTCGTAATAATTAAAGCTATGATAAAAATAACTCTCCAATGCACCAACAGTACTTTTAAGAAGTGAACCATCAAAACACCTATCTTTAATGCAATTGGCAAAAGAACCTGTTACACATTTTGTGCAGACTTCATCTCTTTGAAAATTATAGATTCTATGATAGGGACATACCATTTGGCTATCGTGAACCGTTTGTACAATTTTAATTCCTCGTTTTTTTATTTCGGGTAAAATACTTGGGGTTAATTGAAAATTATAATTATGGATATGTACAATATCCGGTTGATAAGTGTCGAGGACTTGCCCGATTTTTTTTCTGTTTGATTTGGAATAGATTGTGTTGAGAACCGAACCTAGTTTCTTTGAGATACTTTGTTTTGAAAAATCAATATTTTCCGCCTCAAGCTCAGGAAAATCACAAACCAAATTATCAGGATCTTGCATCCCCCAAAATTTAACTTCATGCCCTAAATCTTGAAGTGCCTTGGATAGTTGAAACATATAGGTTTCGGCTCCACCAACAATTTTTAAATATTTATTGATTTGTAGTATTCTCATTAGAGCAAAAATAGATTTTTTTATTCAATAGTACTATCATTAATTTTTTAGATACATGTCAAACGTATCATATTTTAAAACTTTATAAACTTTTTTTATTTCTATTCAAAATATTGTTCTATAAAATCTTTTTCTTTTTGAATAGCTATAGGCGATTCACTAGAGCAACCATGTCCGGCACAGGGTACAACATATAATTCTTTTTCAGGTGTATTAATATTGTCGTAAACAATTTCGATTCCTTCTAATGGTGTAATATTGTCATATTCCGCACAATGTGAGAAATAAGGGATTTCAATACTTATAGCAAAATTTTTAGCATCAAAATAATCTAGTAATTCTAAGGCCTGTTGGTAGGTAATCCCTTTTTTTATATCAACCATCGGCCATTTATCTTTATTATAACAACTAAGGTCTGAAAAAAAAGGATAATCGGCAACACATACATCAACATCAGAACTTAAAGCACTTGCGACAATTGCAAGTAAACCTCCTTGACTGTTTCCTATGGTTAGTACTTTAGCATTTGATTTTGGGTGTTCAACAATAAAATCTACAGTACGTTTCGCATCCATAAAAGCACCTCTGTATATATAACTTTCTTTACTTGTGTTACCATTCGAAAGAAAATCTTCAAAACCAATCTGTTCGGTACTTAATCCTTGTCCTCGAATATTTACCCTTACGCACAATGTATTTTCTTGCATCATAAAAGTGGTGTTGGGAAATAAATTCCAATCTGTATTCCCTCGGCTAAAACCCCAATATTTAATCTGAGCTTTGTATTTACCTTCTGCAATTGGCTCTGCCAACCAAACATAAAAATGAATATTGTTATACGAGTTTATTTTAATAAGTGAAATTTTTTTACTACCAAACTCTTTAGAAGATATTTCTTCATAGGTCAGTGGAAAAGACTCCAATTCCTCTATTGTTGAATTCCAAAAACTATCAAAATCACTAGTTAGTATTTCATCATGTTGCTCGGCACAACTGCTTAATAGTAGTAATTGACAGATAATAATGCTTGAAAGAACAAGTCTTTTTAGTTTTAATCTATTTAAAATCATTTTTTGTAATAATTAGTTTGATTGTTTAAAACTCAAAACATCCAATGTCTATTCCTCTATTTTTTATTCTTTTGTTTCCAAAAAAGTCTAGGCTACCTGATTCAGGAGATTCAATACCACTATCTACACAAATACTCGATTTATCAAAACGTATATTGTTGTTGATTTCATCAATAAAATTTGGGTTTTTGAATATCGAATTTAGTTTATAAGTCTTGATTCCATTCTTTCTAAGTAGAGAATATAAGTCTTTTATAAAATCCTCGTATCCTAGGCTGACTCGATCATCAAAATGGGTGTCGCAAAAATCTTTTTCAAACAAGTAATAATTTAGATTGATATAGTCTGTCTTTTTACAAGTCCAATTGTTCTTAGAACCTTGATTGTAAAAAACAACAACTTGTTCTTTTGGGTTGTTGCTGTCAAAAAAAAGGTTGTTTTGAAATTTAATATTTTTAGGGCTGTAGCTATCTAAAAAAGTTACAAAAGTGCTTTTTGCTTTATTAAAAACACCTTTGGATTCATAAATATTAGTTGCTTCAAAAAAAATATTATTCTTTATAAAAACTTTAAAATCCATTTCTCTGAGGTTTACAGAGTCTCTGCCAATAATAATATGTGATGGGCGAATATCATGTCTTTGGTTTGAACCCCATGTATCACCAGCATAAATGCTTGTATTATTAACAAAAAAGATGTTTTTTGTATAAGAATCTTTTCTTTCTCCTTTGTTCCAATATGAAAAAGGGAGTTCGCAATTAGAAATAAAATTATTCCTGTAAATAATGTTTTCTTGTTTTCCCTTCGAAGCTTGGTTAGTCATAGCATTGTCATATATTTGATGAACATGGTTTTGTTCCACAATATTATTCTTTGCATCTCCCCAAAACTCGATACCATTTCCGTAACGTTCTCCAATGGCTAAATAGCCACCTCCTATATAGGAAATATCACATGATTTAATAGTAATATTTTCAGTATTAGTACAGGAGAACCCATGTCCTCCACCATATCTGACCGCCAAGTTGTCAAAGATTAAATATTTCTTACCAAGAACATGTACTATATTTTTAGTTAAAGCAAGTTCAATATTATTGTGTTGAATAGCGGGATTCACACTTGACAACCAATAAAGTTGATTCTTTTCTGAATAGAAGTCATTCTTATTCTTTAACTTTCTAAGCGTCGTTCTTTTACAAGCTAAATCAGCTTTGTCATGTATGATAATATTTCCCACGTCATTTGCTATACTTAGCTTAGTACGCCAAATACCTTGCTTGTATTCTTTCCATTCATTAGGGTCCGATTTGTTTACTGAACCTAAAAATAGCGGTTTACTCCCTATTCCATAGGCGCCAAAATAAATAAGATGATTGGCTGTTCCACTAGTCTTGGGTATTAATTGCCCTCTCCAAACATCACCTCTTTTAAATAGCACACTATCACCTGGTTCTAGATTCATACTATTCACATTTCTTAAACTCCGCCAAGGGTTCTTTTGAGATTTTCCGCTATAATAGTTTTTGCCTTCTGTTGCGGAAACATAATAAGTAGTACTATAAGCACTACTTATTAACAGAAGCAATAATAAGGTAATGTAACTTTTTTTTGACATAATTTTCCTAAAAACTTCGTATAATAAAAAAAACAAAGGTAACAGATTTTTCATACTTAATAGAGGTAGAAATAGTCTCCAATAAATATCTTTCTCTTCAAATTTAAGAAAGAAATAGTTCAAAATAAGATTTGAGGGAAGCAATCTATTCAAACAATCATTGAGATAAAAGTAATACGTGAATTTGAAAAGATTATTATTTTGGCTTATTAAGGTTTTATTAATACTTTTGGCAAACTTTACTAACGCTTGCAAGTATTACATAGTCACAATTTTCACTAATGATAAAAGATCGTAAAGAGAGGGATTTTAAAAAGACTGTAGTTCCGTTTATCGAAATACTATCTAAGGTAATTTCATTTTTTATAATTATTCTGTTAGTAAGACTTGTCAGTATTGAAGACTATGCTGATTATGCCTATACATTAAATATGGTGCTTTGGGCAGCACTGATAATGGATGGTGGTGTCGGAACACTAATTTTTAATAAATGCTTACAAAATGATACTGATGAGATTAATCAATTATATAGTACTAGATTTTTTCTCTCTATACTTGTAATTGTAGTTTTGATAAGTTTGTTTTTTGTTCTAAAAAATGAGCTCTTTATTATTGCACTACTTCTTTCTGTCTCTACCTACTTTACATCTACTTCTTATTTGATGAAAATGCTCGCACGGGGTCTTGGGTATTTAAAAGAAGATGTTACTGCGATTTTGACAGAACCTATCTTAAAGCTCCTTGTTTTAGTATTTGTTTTTTTCACAAAAGACTTTATACAATATGATTTAGTGAAAATACTTGTATTATTTCTTTTTATAAGTGTATTTTCTTATTTATATGTTTTGTATGTTCTGCGAAAATTATTTCATTTAAAGCTATATATACATAAAACATTACAGTCGTTTACAATCATCTTAAAATCATTAGAGTCATCTAAGTATTTTTTACTTTATATTCTAGTCTATATAGGTATTGCTAGAATGGATATTTTCTTTTTAGAAATGAATTCGATAAAATCAGAAGTATCTAAATTCTCTTCAGCATTTAGCATTTATCAAACAAGTCAATTATTCTTTTTTGCTGTTATAACCTCACAATTTAAAGTATTGTTCGCTAATAATAAAATACTTTATAGGATTGTTTTCCCTTTGGTTTTACTAGCTATTCTAGTTGTTTATTTTATAGCTCCTCACCTATATCTTTTCCTTTTTCCTAAAGAGTACTCAGGAGGGGAACACATTTTAAAAAATTTGATTTTTGCTCTTGTTCCTTCTGTTTTTAATTTTTATGTAATAACCAAGAACAATTATCTTAAAAAGGTACAACTCAATTTCCACTTACTATCATTTCTTTTTTCCCTTAAACTTCTAGCATATCTTATAGTAAAGCCTGATAGCGGTATCAAATATACATACGGAATATTAGCTATTGAAGTGTTAATTTCTTGCACCTTTATTGCCTATATTTTATACACGCGTTTTAAAACTCGTTAGTTATAATAATTTATAAGATCCTTAAAAAAGTGATAGTATAAAATCATGAAATTCTTCAATAGAATCAATCTTTTGTTTGGTGTTATTCTTTGAATAGTAGCCAAAAGTACCTGGATTACGGTGCCCTCCTGATATTTTATAATGTGTTACACTTTTAGT
The DNA here is from genome assembly GCA_029942185.1 of Flavobacteriaceae bacterium. GTDB lineage: Bacteria > Bacteroidota > Bacteroidia > Flavobacteriales > Flavobacteriaceae > DQTL01. The sequence goes on along the minus strand of JAOZTK010000034.1, from coordinate 11,352 downwards.
TAAAATATCTGTAAACATATCAAATTCGACACCATAATTAGGTTCCATTTCCATACATATATCAGGGTAACGTTCGTAATAAGCACCCGAATATAGTTCTTTAGATGTTTTCACCCAGTTAATTTTTGGTAAATCGGTATTATTCTTAAATATTATTTTTATTTTTTCAATAACTTCTTGTTGCACCTCATCAGATTCATTTTTCATCTTTTTACCAAAATTAAATCCACAATAGGGATTTTTACCACTAAATAAATCGTCAACATAACAAAGAGAATTTTCCTTGTCAATTAAAAAATCTGATTTTTTATATTTACTTAAAGTGGGTGATTTTTTAGCGATACCTGAAACAATATCAAGGATTTTAAGTGTAGATAATGTTTTAATAGCAGTATTTCTTATCTTTTGCTTGATTTTGCTTTTTACATTGTTTGAAGCTTCATTAATTTTTAACAGACCATTTTGTCTAAACAATTCATTAAAATTAACCAAAGTATAGGGACGTCTTCCGAAACCGTGATCACTGATGATTACTAGTTGGTCATCATCATCCATTTTTTCAAGTACCATACCTATACATGAATCAAGAAACAACATGGTTTCTTTAATCAATTCTGATAAGAAAGGGTCTTTTTCATGTAATGGATCATTTTCATCAAAAAAACGCCATGTATAATGCTGTATTCTATCTAATTGAGTAAAAGTAACAAATAACAAATCGTAGTTGTCTTTTGCTGAAAGATTTTGAAAATCTTTCCAAATAATTTTCATATCATTTAAAGCAGTTGCCAAGTCTTCTTTTAATTTACCAACCTTCATGGCTTTATAACCTCCATAGGCTTCTTGTTTGCATTCTGCATCCTTGGGGAATTTTGATATACCTCCCTCAACAAAAACAGGTCCTGATATCATCGTACCATTTATTGGCCAAGCAGGATAAGCTAAAAAAGGATTTACAATTAAACATTTTTTGTTTTTATCACTAATTCTATCCCAAAAAGAATTCCCTTTTATGTCAAAGTTATTGTTTTTTTCAAAATCGCTTATACTTTCCACATAATCTAGACCTCTAATAATTCCATGCTGAGCAGGGTTTAAACCTGTAAAAATTGTTTCCCATGCAGGAACAGAATCTACTGGAAATATCGAATTAGTTTTACAGAGGATCCCATTCTCTTTTACTTTTCTAAAGTTTGGTAAATCAGATTCGTACTTTTCTAAAATACTGGGTTCTAAGCCATCAATTCCTATAATATGTACTTTCATGTTTTATTATCAATAATAATTTGTTTTATTTCATCAATTGTTTCCTCTATTTCTCTCACATTATTTACAATGTAAGCATTGTCAATTTTAGATAGATATTTCGTATAATAATACTTTCGATTCGTAAAATACTCCATCGAAGGAATATCATCTTTTCTATTCATTGCTGTTTCTTCATCTACATCAAGGTACAAAACTAAAGTTAATTTTTCTAATTTTTTTAAAAAAAACTTTGTAAAAAACCAATTAGAAATATCACCATAATTAATAGATTGGTCAACGATAAAGTCTAGATAGTACCTGTCAATAATTACTACCTTATCTTTATGGTTTTTAATTTCTTTTTTTACATGATTTAATTGAAGATAGTAATCAATTGATTGAATTGTGAAAAGCAATTTAGATAGAAAAATATTTTTTGTCAGCTTCTTCTTTAAAATGACCCATTTTGAAAAATTCTCCTTATCCATTAGGTGTGGTTCAGATGAATTCGAAGTATATTTTTTTTTAAAAGGAGCTAGTAATAATTTAACAAATTTTGGCTGATAGCGACTCCAAATTGATACTACTTTTTTATTATGAAAAATTTCTTTTTCAATTCTTTTTGCTATTGTAGATTTTCCAGAGCCATCAATTCCTGTTAAATATAGTATCATTCTATTGTTTTTATGCTTTAAAGATGTTATGAAATACTGTATCCCATGTGAAATTATCAAGAATCGTTTGCCTGTTATCACAATTTGTATTTTGTGAAAGAATTTGAACTTTTTTGATTAGTTCATTAAGTGATTTATAATACTTAATACAGCTGCTTTCATTTATGAAATTCTTGATTCCTCCAAATTCAGTTGTAATAACAGGAATATTACAAGACATAGCTTCAAAAACAGATAAAGGAAATTCAATAGCACTAGTAGTTTCTTCAACAGGAAAAATATAAAGATCAGCAGCTTTGTAATAATCTTCAATATTTTTTAGATATTTCGTTACAAAAACAAAACCTTTCCCCTCTAATTCATTTTTAAGCTTCATGTCATAATTGAACATGGTGCTCCCAACTATTACAATTAAATAATTTAAAGATTGAAGCTGTTCAATAGATTGGATATTTCTTCCCTTATTAATATGACCAACATGCAAAACGATTTTTTTATCTATTGGTAATTTTAATTTCTTTCTTAGTGCAATTTTGGCTTTAGCATTGGTATTTATAAACTTATTCGTGTCAACGCCGATTGAACTAACACTACATTTTTGATTTAATTGTTTGTAATAACTTTCTTCTTTTGCAGATAAAACGATTATTTCATCTGGTTTAAGATATTTAATTAATAGTTTAGAAAAAGCATTATGCCTTCTTTCTTGGACACTAATCATTATTGACTTAGATTTACTATAAAAAAGAGTGATAAGTTTTAAACGAATAAAACTCATCAAAGTAGAAGATGAAGCTGGTACATAAACAATTGTCTGGGGTTGATATAATCGAATTTTTTTGTAAAATGAACGTGAGAAAAGTAATTTATTCTTTGGTAAAATAGTTATATTGGGTAGCTTTTTATTCGATGATGGCGAGAAAATCAGACTGTTTTCTTTTGAAAAAAATTTAGCTAGTTGAAATGAATACTTTTTTGTTCCTTCATCAATTGGTTCCGAAATATCACCCGTTATTAGTACTGTTTTATTTATAGTTGTTCTTTTTGTCATTATATTGATTTTACCAATGTCTTTTCAACTTATAATAAATAGCTAAATAATTGTTTTGTATAGTTTTATATATCATTTTTATTTACATTTTTCATGCTTTCATTTACAATAAGTGCTAGTAACATAAAGACAACAACTCCTCTATTTTGACTAAATATGGAATCTGAACTACTATCAATAAGTAAAACGATTAATCCTAACAAACCGGCAATAATCGAGTTTTTTAGAAATACTTCTTTTTCTGATTTAAAGAAATTAAGCAGTATTGAAATATAAGAAACTATAACCCCCAACATAGCTAACAATCCAAAAACACCAAACTGTCCTAATATCATTGGCCAGTACTGATCAGCGATAAATTGATAATATTTAGGCATTATTCCCCAAACTTTATGAATACCATAGTGTTGATAGACCCACGAATAATCCGGTCCTGAAAAAAAAGAGCCATAACTGCCAAAACCCGTTCCTAATGGAAAAAAATCATACGCTACAATAAAGCTGTGTTTAAGCAACACCGCCCTTGACCAACCAAGCTTAATGGCTTCATCAGAGAAATAGAATAATATCCATTCTTTAAATATAAAAAATAAGGCAATTGGTAATAAAGCAATAAAAGTATAAATATACTTAACATTAACTCGCGCAATAATATTTTTATAAAAAATAAAAAATAGCGCAATAAAAACAAAACCAAAGTATTTTACACGTAAAGTTACCAAACCTACAAGCAATATCAAAACCAATACGGTCTTCCATTTATTAATATAATACGGATAAAGTATTATAAAAATAAAGGAAATAGCAAATGAAAGTCGAGAAGGGTGTGTAAAAAACAATTCCAATGATTTAATACCAAAACGTGAAGCTTTGGGAAAAACATGGAATACTAAATCCGTAAAAATAAAAACTAGCAATACAAAAAAACTAATCTGTGCCAACTTCTTTAAACTAGGATACAAACTTACCCACGATATATCTCTGAAAAATATTCTAGTTCCAAAATAAGCAATAAAAGCTTTAAAAAAACTAAGCGCATCGAGTGCAATCGCTTTATGAACAATTGTTTTTTCTGTCATCAAATTTGAAAGCAACCCAAGAACTAAGACAAGAAACAACAAACTGAGAATGGTGATTTCTGTCTTCAACAACTTAATTTTTCTTGCAAAAAGAATGATTCCTATAAAAATTACTGCAACTAATTCATCTATAAAAGAGATATAGTCAACAAAATAATCGTATAAAAAAACTAAAGTAAAAAAGAGTAGTAATAATATCTTTTTAAGAATAAACTTGTATGTAGCTCTATTTATTATCAACTATCTTTTTAAATTTAAAATAAAAAAATGAATTTATGGACTACAATCATCCTTAATCATATCTTTTGAATTGTGGAACAAGTATCGAGGAATAATAGATTATAACAATATTATTAATGTAAGGAATTTACGATTTAGAATCTATATTCACTTCATATTTTTTTAAATATCGATTAAATTGTATCCCTATCAATACCAGAAAAGTTAAAATAAAAGCATACACCCCATATCGCATCCATCTTTTACCTATAAAGCCTTTTTTGACATCTCCAATACTAAATCCGGATTGTATTTTGAGAACATCTTCATTTTCAACATCTAGTTTGTTAACCTCTCGCAATTTTAACATTAAAGTATCTGAAATATGATACAAATCCATATCAGGATTCCCTTTATAGGGTTTGTTGATTGTGTTAAAACTAACTCCGGAATTTTTATCCGCTTTTTGTTTTAATTCTAGATAGGCTGTTTCTTTGTATCTTTTTCTTAAAGTGTCTATTTGAGATAAACTGTGGATTAAGCTTTCTTTTTCAAAAGCCAATTCTTCTGTCTTTTTTTCTCTTAATTCTTTATAATATACATTCTCAACTAAAGGTTTAATACCGGCACTTAATTTAACAAACACTCTGGGCTTAAAACCATCAACAGTTATCTTATGGAATCTCAAATCTGTGTCTTCTATTCTTTTTGAGAAATCCTCAAACTCAAATTCACGTGTATAGATTGTATCCGTATTTTGCATATACGTATCATAAGCTAAATAGAAGTTTTTGTCTGCGTTGATAGGTTGTACTTCAAAATCTAAAATACTCGCGGCTTCAGTAGAAGAAATATCAAATATTTTTCCAACTTTTATTGAATCTTTAAATGATATTAATGTATTTAAATAATCAACTTGACTATATAATCTAGCACCACTTCCATAGGCAGTTTCTACCGACATCTCGGAAGTATAAACAATATCTTTAGTAAGGGTGAGTAAAAAACCCAAAACAGCTCCAAATAGTGTCGCTAATCCTAAAATTAGCATACTTTTTCTTAAAAACAATAAAAAACCTATGAGGTAAGCATATAGCGATTTAAAAATCCCTCCAATAAAATTGAATAGATTACTAAACATTTTACCAATTTGACTAAACAAATTGCCAAAATCAATCTCTTCCTCTTGTGGTATATGTGGTTTGGTTGCCATATTCTTTTGTTTTTATTGTGTAAATATTTGTTCTAAAATCTTTTGTGTAATCGTATAAGTCGGTTTTACTCCCGTAGTCCCCAAACCTCCTGAAGCTAATGTACTTCCTGTTTTTAAAGGATTATCCGAAGCGTAATAAGCATAACGTACTTTGACAGATCTGGAAATATTGCCTCTTATTTTTGAAGCGGCTTGTATAGCTTTTTGATAATGAGCACCTTCCATTTCTAAGCCGATAACACGCCAAGTAGAGTCGTGGAAAAATTGTAATATATCTTTATTTTGTAGAGAAGTCCCTAATACAGAAACCATGGTTCCCTTTATTACGGGAATATCTGAATCAGCAAAATTTCTTTTCCGCAATTGGTTTTTAAAGGGATAGTTATCTGCAGTTCCTTCAAAAACATGCGCTGTCGGAATCATAATATCACCTTTAACACCGTCTAAAATACCGGCTTTCCCCATAATAGAAATGGACTCTATCGGCATTAAAACTTTGGTATCATCTTTATAATAATAAGGTTTTAATAACTCATCCATCGTTTCATAAGCTTGCTCTCCAAAAGCGTAATCCATTACAACTAAGACTGGTTTTTGATGATGACTTTCATTAAAATTCCAAGCTGTTAAATTAATTTTATCCGTGTCAATTATTTGAACATTAATATTTGTTCCGGAAGTATCTTTTAAATAGTGTAATCCGTTTTTAGCCGCATGTTCTTTAACCAATTTACGTAAATCTTCATTGGAGTCATCACTTAAAAGTTGGTATAAATGAAATGGATTTTTAGAAGTTACTTGCTTGGGTAAAGCTTCCTTTGCGTAAAGTGTATTCATTACCGAGTGCATATTCGCACTGATAATGTGTATGGGACGGTCTAACAAATTCTTTTTTTCTAAAACTTGCTTGATATTTGTCGCCCAAACTTCACCATAAATATGATGTCCGATGCTTTCTCGCAAATCAGGAGAAAACTTAATAGTTCGTTTGTGTCCGTTGTCCTTCACTTCATCTATTGCCAAGCTTCCCAACCAATAAATTACTTGAGCAAATCGATCCGGATTGTTCTTTTCTGCTAAATCATTAAAAGCTTCCTTAATTTCTATATACGATCTTCCTAGAATACTACTGAGATGTACCAATAAGACTTCACGCTCTCGTGAAGTTAATTTCTTGCGATGTAATACAATTTCTTCCAACAACTTCCATTCGTGTAACAATTGTTTGTCTTTGTGCGAATAAACACGTTTTCGAATGGTGTGTGATTCAATATATAGAAAAGTAAGATGTGTTAGAATATCATAAATTTCCGAACGTCCTCGTGTCACCTCAATATTCATTTGATGTGGATCAATACGATAGCAGTTACGACGCCTTTTTTTTGGAATAATAACTTTAAAACTACTTTCTTTATATCCTTCATCTGCCGTCAAGTTTATATAAGTACACTCTTCAATTCCTTCCGGCAAACGATCTAACACGTATACTAAACCTCTTAATTCTACTTGTTCACCTCCTATGCTTCCATAAATTTCAGGTCGAAGTAATAGTAATGAATTACGTAAAGTTTCTCCCGATAAACCCATGGGCTTGTAATATCCACGACTAAAAAGGTGTCGCATGGCAATATACAATCGTTCGATAGAATTGGAAGATTCCTGCGAACGGGTACGCTGTTTTATTGGAGGTTTAGGACTCATTCATTGTTTTTTAAAGTGTGGCAAAGGTACGTTATTTTCTTTTGTTTGGATATTTTCTATGGTTGCTGTGTAGGGCAAACGCATACTTTTTACTTCAATATTTTACGATATTCCTTTTCATCGTGCAACAACTCAGTCGCTTTAACGATTGTAGGATCAAAAAATAATTTTTGTTGATAAACACCTTCTCTGTAATAATATCGCTTTACAATTTCTTCTGTCAAACGTTCTTCTATTTCAGCTTTGTTCTTATTTAATTGTTGGATTTTATTATTAATTAAATTCTGCTCAAAATCTTTATAAGATTCTATAATTTTATCATCAAAACCATCTTTTTTGGTGTTTTTCAAACCTTTTGCAAATTCTTTTTCCGATGCCGTTTCAAAAGTCTTATTGTTGTGTTCTAAATATTTTTTTAAAGAATCAAACAACGTTTTGTCAATTTTAAATTTATCAGGCGATGCAATTGTTTGATTTTCGTAATAATAATCTGAAATAAAATTAAAAAAAGCATCGGATTCAAAAAGGTTCTTTGTCATTTCTAAGGTTTCCGGCTTTTCTATTTCTAAATCCGGTAATACACCACCACCATCGTAAACTTCTCGGCCATTTTCTGTTTTAAACATATTTACTTTTCCGTCGGAAAATTTCGGGACTTCTCCATCTTCATCTTTGTTTGTATAATCCAATTCTTGAATACAGCGTCCACTAGGTGTATAATATTTTGAAATGGTCAACTTCATTTGTGTTCCATAGACCAACTTGCGATAGCGTTGTACCAAACCTTTTCCAAAAGAACGTTCACCCATTATAACAGCCCGATCGTAATCTTGTAAAGAGCCCGAAACAATCTCCGAGGCAGAAGCCGAACGCCCGTTGACCAACACGACAATTGGAATTTCTAAATCAAGTGGTTGGCTACGTGTTTTATAGGTATTACTCCACTTTTTTACTTTTGATTTTGTCGTTACTACTACTTTATTTTTAGGAATAAACATATTCGTAATAGAAACTGCTTGGTTGAGCAATCCTCCCGGATTCCCTCGCATATCCAAGATCAATTTTTTCATTCCTTTTTCCTTTAATTTTCCAATGGCATTTTTAACATCTTTACTCGCTTTTCTATTAAACTTTACAAAAGATATATAGCCTACTTCTTCATCTACCATGCTGTAAAAAGGCACGGAATTCATTTCAATTTTTGAACGTTTAACGTTAAAATTCATCTTTTTTCCACGGCGTATTATTTTTAACACTACCGTAGTGGCCGGAGTTCCTCGTAACAAACGTCCAACACTTTCGCCTTCAAAATCTTTAATTAACACATCATCTATCTGTAAAATTTCATCTCCTGCTTTCAGACCTGCTTTTGCTGCCGGAGCATCTTTATAGGGTTCTAAAATATACAATCGCTTGTCTTTAAAACGCGTATAAGCTCCGATTCCCCCATATTCTCCGGAACGCTTAATCTGTACATCTTCCATCCCTTGCTCATCATAAAAATTGGTATAAGGATCCAAACTCTTCAGCATACTTTTCATCGCAATTTCGTTGAGTTCCGCCGGATTTATCTCATCGATGTAATACAAATCCAATTCTTTAAATAAAGTCGTGTAAATCTCTAATTGTTTCGCTATTTCAAAAAAATCTGACTTATATGCTACCGATACTAGAACAAATACACCCAAAAGTGCGATGCTAATTTGTTTTGTAAATTTTCTCATATAACTAAATTTTTACCTACTCGGATCCTATTTCCTTTGTTTATACGTCGGCTCCCAGAAATCAAAAAACCAAGCCGAAATGTTCTCTTTTTAAAAACAGAAACACCTTATTGTATTATACTCCGATTAAACCGCTCTAATAATTTCCCTATCCGTTCTTCAACATCTTTATAAGACACAATAGTATCTGTCATGTATATAAACATAAAAACATGTTTTTTCGTATATATTTTATCCTGAAGTTTGGGAAGTGTGTTTTTTTGTAATCGATAAGCTTCTCGCATCAAACGTTTGATTCTATTCCTGTCAACAGCCTTTTTAAATTGTCTTTTTGGAACTGAAAAACCTGCTTGTACTAAAAAGTCAGAATCGTGATCAATTTGTAAATACACCAATCGAATGGGAAAAGATTTGAAGTCTTTCCCATCGACAAATAAATGTTCAATAAGCTTTCGACTTTTAAGTCGCTCTCCTTTTTTAAATGTATTCCTCATTTTGGACGTATGTTTTCCTCTTTCAAAAAACACAGATGGGTAAAGTTCTTGTTTTACAAAATACGGAACTCGTCATGTTTTGCTACAAATTCTAAAACCAAGGTCTTTGGTTAACTTGATATGTTTGCATAAATTCTTCATCCGATTTTGTCAGATAAATAATACCCTCGATCAAACCGATAATACTACCAAATCCACAAGTAAAAAGGGTAATAATAATTTGAATTATTCCTTCTTTTGTATAGCCTAAGACAAATTTATGAATACCTAAACCGCCGAGTAAGATTCCTAAGAGACCGGCTACTAGTTTTTTATTTTCTTGAGGTGTGACTGAACTGCCGTTTTCATTGATAACTTCCATGATTATTTGTTTTTTAATGTTAGTAGGCAAATATAGGATATTCCATTTAAAATGCGGAGCTCAGAGTTCAGAATTTACATTATTTTATAAGGATAATAAAAACAACTATCTTTGTATTTTATGAAAAAACTCAGAAATCATGAATTGGGTCGCAAAGATATAGCAGGCTTTAAAGCGGCTAAAAAAACAGCGCTAATTGTCATATTGGATAATATAAGGAGTCTTAATAATATTGGATCTGTTTTTCGTACCGGTGATGCTTTTTTAATTGAAAAAATTTATCTCTGTGGTATTACGGCCACACCACCTCATAAAGACATTCAAAAAACAGCTTTGGGTGCAACGGATGCTGTTGCTTGGAAACATGAAAAAGACACGCTAACTCTTATCAAAAATCTACAAAAAGAAGGTGTAAAAATTATCAGTATAGAGCAAGCAGATAAAAGCATCTATCTCAATGATTTTAAACTTGAAAAAGGACAAAAGTACGCTGTTGTTTTTGGGAATGAGGTAAAAGGCGTACAACAAGCTGTTGTTTCTGCATCTGATTTCTGTGTTGAAATCCCTCAATTTGGCACCAAACATTCATTTAACATATCGATAAGTGTAGGAATTGTACTTTGGGATTTATTTGGAAAAATAAACCCATAATTATATCGTACTTTTGTAAACAAACAATCAAAATGCACAAAGCCGGATTTGTAAATATCATCGGAAATCCCAACGTAGGAAAGTCTACTTTGATGAATGCATTGGTAGGTGAGCGTCTTTCGATTATTACTTCTAAAGCACAGACGACAAGACACCGTATATTGGGAATTGTCAATACAGAAGATTATCAAATCATTTTTTCAGATACCCCGGGAATTATCAAGCCGGCCTATGAATTACAAGAATCCATGATGAATTTTGTCAAAGCTGCTTTTGAAGATGCCGATATTCTTATTTACATAGTTGAAATTGGAGAAAAAAACTTAAAGAATGAACTGTTCTTTAACAAGATTAACCAAACAAAAATTCCTGTTTTACTTTTGTTAAACAAAATTGACAAGTCCAATCAAGATTTTGTTCTACAACAAGTAGATTATTGGCAAGAAAAAATTCCACAAGCTGAAATACTTCCGATTTCAGCATTGAAAAATTTTAATATTCAAACTGTCTTTGATAAAATTGTGGAACTTTTACCCGAATCACCTCCCTTTTATCCAAAGGATCAACTCACTGATAAAACAGAACGTTTTTTTGTCAATGAAACAATTCGTGAAAAAATATTAATACACTATAAAAAAGAAATTCCTTATTCGGTTGAAGTAGATACCGAAGAATTTTATGATGAGGAAAAATTAATACGAATCCGCTCCATTATAATGGTGGAACGCGAAACCCAAAAGGGAATCCTTATCGGTCATAAAGGTAACGCATTAAAACGTGTGGGTACGGAAGCACGAAAAGATTTAGAAAAATTCTTTCAAAAAAAGGTGTTTTTAGAACTCTATGTCAAAGTAAATAAAAATTGGCGCAGCAGTGATAAACAGCTGAAACGCTTTGGGTATAATTAGTAAATAGTCTTCGGTTTTCAGTTCTCAGT
>JAOZTK010000033.1:154-18503 GCA_029942185.1 Flavobacteriaceae bacterium | reverse complement strand
AATAAATTTAATTACGGAACGAAAAAAAATGTATGATTCTAATGTGATGTTGGCTCATTTTTTTTTTAATCTTAGTCTATTGCGTATTTTTAATAGCTCGTTCCAATTGCTTTTTTGAATAGTTTGATACTTTTTTCTTTGCTAATTTTGGATTATTACGATAGCATCTAGAGATTTTTTTTTCAAATCTATGCTGTCTTTTAAGAAGTTTTTTTTCAAATTTTAGTGTCCTTTCTTGTTGCTCTCTAATCAAATACTCATAATTCTCATCAATCTGCTTTGCTTTTTTATCGAATAACAAATAGCGATGTTTTTTAGAATAGGCTTTAAAATCATCAATTTTAATAAAATGTTCAGCAAGTGCTGTTTTAAAATCGGAAACTGCTAATTGATCCGGTAACGAACTAATCCCTAAATAAATAGGGATAAAAGCTTGGGTACACGGGCGTTTGGGAGCAATCCACAAAACATTCCCTACAACTGATGGCATCCAATTTCTCAATTGAGCTACAAATCCATATTGATTCGTACTCGAACAAACAGACATTATTTTTTGATGATGTGGATTTGTTGTTTTGTTCTTATTAGATAGTTCGAACTCTGTTCCTTCGTAATGATTTCTCAAAACACTAAAAAGATCTTCTAGTAGCAACTTTTTTTTAGGAACAAAAGAGAAAGGAAATTCGTCGTCTATAGCGTATTGTTTTTTGGAAAGCGCATTGATACTCACCCATAATCGTGCCTTATTTCCAATATTTTGCAAATTATTTTGATTGCTGTAGGCCTTTCTAAAATTAAATGCTCCATCCATTTCCGGATTGTACCATTCTCTTTTTACAGCGTATTCAACCAGATCTTTTGAACCTAAAAAATTTGCCGAATCTGTAAGATCTACATTGGTTATGGTATAATAGTTAGGAATAATTGCTACGTGCTTATCGGGTATACGTTGTGCGACCCAATGCTTTCCCTGAACGACAGAAAGCATCCATGTTTCCTGAGAATCAGCAATACAATAGGTGCGTCCGGACGAAACATAACCAATTGTTTCTACTAGTTTTCCTGCAATTTCAACTGCTTCCCTTGCAGTTTTAGCTCTTTCAATTAACAATCTTCGCAACCAATAACCAATACCACCGTTGACGAGCTCAGGCTTGTCTTCACGTGATCTACAAGCATCTGACGCAATGACAATACCATATTCATTTATATAACTGTCAGAAAACTCCAATTCGGGAATCTCTAACCACAAATAGGAATTCGTATTTTGTATTTGAGCTATTTTATGACCTCTTCTAAGTTGTATTGAATCCTTTTGTAAATGCTGCGTTTCTCTTGGAACCGTATACCAATTCACCACCCGATTACCCCAATCATCTTCGTTGTGTGCAAGCATCACCGAGCCATCAACAGTGGCTTCTTTTGCTACAAGTATGGAAAAGCAATTAAATTCACTTTCTTCAAATGTTTGAGAAAAAGTGATAAAAGAAGTAAAAATAAACGTGAGTAAGTATAAATTTTTAATAAAATATAACATTTCAATAAGTTTATAAGTAGGTAAAAATACTATTTAATTAGCACTAATTTCTTGAATTTACTTTTTTGTCTAATAATTTGTAGATTTATGTAAAAAATCAGTTGTTAATCGACAATAATTTTGCATTTTTGTAAAACTAATTAAAACGAAAACAATAGGGATACGTTTAGTAAAGTTTCTTATTTTAAGAGCTATTTACAGACACATTCTTCCTAAGTATTAAAATATAATAAATCTTTAAATATGAAAAAACATAATTTTAGCGCAGGACCTTCCATTCTGCCCGATTCCGTAATTAAACAAGCTGCAGCAGCTGTTCTTAATTTTGACAACATGGATTTGTCACTAGTAGAGGTTTCGCATAGAAGCCCACAATTTGATGCGGTTATTAAAAAAGCACAAAAATTGACGTTAGAATTAGCCGACTTAGAAGGCAAAGGCTATGAAGTCTTGTTCCTGGGAGGCGGTGCTAGTTTGCAATTTTTGATGCTTGCATTTAACTTGCTGCCCGAAAATGGTAAAGCCGGTTATTTGGACACAGGTGTTTGGAGTAAAAAAGCCATTAAAGAAGCTGATATTATGGGGGAATCCGTTGTATTGGCATCGTCAAAAGACAAAGGATATAACTACATCCCAAAAGGATACAACATCCCTGAGGGATTGGCTTATGTTCACATTACTAGTAACAACACTATTTTTGGAACCCAAATTAAAGATTTCCCTAATGTAGATGTTCCTTTAGTAGTTGACATGAGTTCAGATATTTTTAGTAAAAAACTAGATTTTTCTAAGTTCGATTTAATTTATGCCGGTGCACAAAAAAATATCGGTGCCTCAGGAACGACACTTGTTATTGTTAAAAAAGATATACTTGACAAAACAAAACGTACCATTCCTACTATGATGAATTATCAGACACATATCAGTAAAGATAGTTTATTTCACACACCGGCTGTATTCTCTATTTATGTATCCATGCTCTACTTACAATGGGTTAAGGATTTAGGTGGTGTAGTCGAAATGGAAAAAATCAATGATAAAAAAGCAGCATTACTTTATGATGAAATTGACAACAATCCTAATTTTATCGGATTTGCTGCAAAAGAAGATCGTTCACCTATGAATGTAACTTTTAATCTTACCGATGCAAGCAAAGCAGAACGTTTTAACAAATTAGCTCTTGAAGCCGGAATACATGCTATCAAAGGACATAGATCCGTTGGTGGCTATAGAGCAAGCATCTACAATGCGATGCCTATAGAAAGTGTTCAAGTTTTGGTCGATGTGATGAAGGCATTGTAAATACGTTGCACTTATATGTTCCTGTAGAAACCTTGCATACAACACTTCTACAGGAATATATTTCACACAAAACTCCCTATAATCCAATAAATTAGTTCATCTTTGTCGCAAATTTCGCAAAAAAACAAGATGAACAATTTTATAGATTTAGGATTAGATACGAGCTTAGTAAATGCAGTAAGTGATTTAGGTTTTAGTACACCTACTCCCATTCAAACGGAAACCATTCCGCTATTACTGGATACCGATAGAGACATATTGGGTTTGGCTCAAACGGGTACCGGAAAAACTGCTGCCTTTGGATTACCTTCCATTCAATTAACTGATATAAAGAACAAACGCACACAAACCATAATTCTTTCTCCTACCCGAGAACTTTGTATTCAAATCACGAAAGATTTACAGGCCTATTCCAAGTACACCAAGGGAATTAGTATTCTTGCTGTTTACGGTGGAACTAGTATTGATACACAAATAAAAGCCTTGCGAAGAGGTGTTCATATTGTTGTAGGGACTCCCGGAAGAACAAAAGATTTAATCAACAGAGGCATTTTACAATTAGAAAACATTGAACGGGTCGTTCTCGATGAAGCTGATGAAATGCTCACCATGGGTTTTAAAGATGATTTGGATGCTATTCTAGCCAAAACTCCCAAAGAAAAACAAACTCTTTTATTTTCGGCTACCATGCCTTCGGAAATGCTGACTATCACTAAAAAATACATGCACAACATCGTTGAGATTAAAGTTGCAAAAGTAAATATAGGAGCAGAAAATGTTGAGCATCATTACTATATGGCACAAGCCAGAGATCGTTATGAAGCCTTAAAACGTATAGTCGATATCAACCCGGATATTTATGGGATTGTCTTTTGTAGAACACGTAGAGAAACAACCACTATTGCCAACAAACTCAGTCAAGAAGGCTACAATGCCGATGCTCTAAACGGTGATTTATCACAATCGCAACGCGATGATGTCATGGGCAGATTTAGAAAAAGGAGTTTACAACTCTTAATCGCTACTGATGTTGCAGCTCGTGGTATTGATATCAACGAATTAACACATGTTATTAATTTTAACCTACCCGATGAACCGGAAATCTATACACATCGAAGTGGTAGAACGGGTAGAGCAGGAAATAACGGTATCTCTGTAGCTATTATCAACACTAGAGAACTCGGAAAAATAAAACAGATTGAAAGAAAATCCGGTGTTCAATTTACTCAAAAATTGATTCCAACCGGAAAAGAAATTTGTCAAATACAACTCTTTTCATTGGTTGATAAAATTGGTGAAATAGAAGTTGACGATTACCAAATAGAACCCTTTTTACCCACTATTTATGAAAAATTAGGTGATTTAACCCGGGAAGATTTGATCAAGCATCTGGTTTCTGCCGAGTTTAATAGATTCCTATCGTATTATAAAAATTCGGTTGATTTGAACGTTTCAAACAAATCGCAATCACGAAGAAGTGCTGCAAATCACGCCAGACTTTTTATCAATATTGGTAAAAAAGATAATCTTACCCCTGCTCGCTTACTGGGTTTGATCAACGAAAACTTAGAGGATCGAAATTTTGAAATTGGAAAAATTGATTTGTTTAAAACATTTTCATTTTTTGAAGTAGAAGAAACAATCGCATCAAAACTAATCGATGCTCTGACAGGAAAAGAATTTGAAGGACGTGATTTATCTCTGGAAATAGCTTCCGAAAAACCTTCAAGACGTAGGTCAAACGACAGAAAATCAAGCAAAAGAAGAGACTACAAATCGAATACTAGAAGCGACAAACGCAAAGGAAAGAGTCAAGGTCATCGAAAAGGTAGTAGCAAGAATCGTAAAAGCGGACAAAAAAGATGGTAGTGTTTATTGAGCTTCGGTTCTTTAAACAAAAAATTGTTTTTTAACCAATTTCACACTCTGATTAAGTCAAGGTTGAATCCGCTCAATTTTCCAGGAATAATCGCCTTGTAAAGTGTACCGAATACGATCGTGCATACGGTTCGGACGTCCTTGCCAAAACTCTATTTGTACAGGTTTTACCAAATAACCACCCCAATGTTTCGGACGTAAAACCTCTTTTCCTTCGTATTGTTTTTCAAGATCTTGCAACTTCTTATCTAAAGCATCACGAGAAGCTATAGATTCACTTTGGTCAGATGCTATGGATCCCAAACGACTACCTCGAGGACGACTTTCAAAATAACCGTCTGACATATTTTTATTTTGTTTTTCAGCGAGTCCGTTTATGACAACTTGCCGCTCTAATTTACCCCAGAAAAAGGACAAACATACTTGATTATTAGCCGTTATTTCTCGTCCTTTCTGACTCTTGTAATTGGTGTAAAAAACAAAGCCTTCCCAAGTAAAACGTTTTAAAAGAACTACCCTACTGCTGGGACGTAAATTTTTATCAACTGTAGCAATTGTAAAAGTATTTGCTTCGCCTTGTTCTTGCTCTTCTGCCTCGTTGTACCAATCGCGAAACAACTCCATCGGGTTTTTCGGAATATTTGATTCCAACAGCTGCTGTTGCTCGTATACTTCCCTTTTATTTGAAAGATCTTTGTCCATTTTATTATTATCTTTTTTGAACTATATAAAGCATATATATGGTTTTATTATTTTGAACCATATAAGGCATATAAGTTTGTGATTGAAAACTCCTAACTTCTACCTCTCTAGCAAATCCCCATTAAAAACTTTCATCACGAAAACTACTTTGCCATATTTCTCAAAAGAGACCTTAATCTCATCTTGTAGAATTGACATCACTTTATTGTAATTTCCAGTAATCAACGTATTTGTAGGGCTCGTAATTATTTTTAATTCGGGATGTGAATTTAATCTTTTAATAAATTCCTTAATCGGTATTTTGTATGCTTCGTTTAAAGGGTATTTACTTATTTCTATTGTTGTTTTCATGTTATTTGTTTTACACTAAATCCTTGTGAACGCTATATTATATTTTACGCTCCTCGCGCTTAAAAAAGCTACCCCAAAGATCGTATTTTAAATAGAATCTATACTAAAAAACATGTTGTTTAGGATGCATTATCCGTGTTTTTTCGACTTATTAAAAACAAGCCCATTATAGTCAAACCTGCATTAACGAGCAGTAATTCAAAACTAAATTGATATTTCCAATCCAGTTTTTCAGGAATAATCGAAATAAAGTACGTTAGAATTGGTGAGAGAATCACGATAAATGGAACTAATTTATCCACAATTTTCTTTTTAGTAAATAAGCCAAAAGTAAACAAACCTAAAAGCGGACCATAGGTATAGCCTGCAAATTTAAAAATGGAATCAATAATACTTTTATCGGTTATTACCTTATCGTAAAAAATTAATACAAAAACAAAGAGAATAGAAATTCCAATATGCACCATTTTTCGCACTTTTTTTTGCTTGGCTTTTGAATACTTTTTATCTATTCCTAAAATATCAATACTAAAGGAAGTCGTAATGGCAGTCATGGATGAATCCGCACTCGAATAAGCGGCTGCAATTAAACCTAGTACAAAAAATACAGCTGCGGCAATTCCTAAATTTGTTTTTACCGCTATATGTGGAAAAATAGCATCTCCCTTTATATTTAGAGCTTCTAAATCAATATTATTATGACCTGCATACTGCAACAATAAAACACCTAAGCCCAAAAACATCAGATTTACAAATAACAATGCAATGGAGAACCAATACATGTTCTTTTGTGAATCTTTTAAGGTTTTTACAGTTAGATTTTTTTGCATCATCCCTTGGTCTAAACCGGTCATGGAAATAGCTATAAAAATACCTGCTAAAAATTGTTTCCAAAAATAATTTCCTGCATTGTAATCTTCAAAGAAAAATATTTTAGAATACGGACTATTTTTAACGCTGGCAATCATTTCACTAAAAGACAACTGAAGATCTGTAGCTATCAAATAAGCCGAAATCACAAGTGAAATCAACATAAACAGGGTCTGAAGCGTATCCGTCCAAATGATTGTTTTAATGCCACCTTTAAAAGTGTACACCCAAATCAACAAAATGGTAATCGATACCGTAACAATAAAAGGAACACCCAATTCGTCAAAAATCAAAAGTTGTAATACCGTTGCTACCAAAAATAATCGTAGGGAAGCACCTGCAATTCGAGCTACTAAAAAAAGAATAGCACCTGTTTTATGTGATGTGTTGCCAAAACGCTCCCCTAAATACGTATAGATAGAGGTTAAATTCATTTTATAATAAAGCGGTAACAATACCTTGGCAATTACAAAATAACCGACTACAAAGCCCATCACCATCTGCATGTAGGCAAAGTTTTTAGTCGCCACCCACCCGGGAACAGATATAAAAGTAATACCGGAAAGTGAAGCGCCTATCATTCCAAATGCTACCAAATACCAAGGAGCACTTTTATTGGCTCTAAAAAATTCTTCATTGCTGTCTTCTTTTCCTGTAAAAAAAGAAATCAATAATAAAACTCCAAAATAAACAGCGATTAATAATAATATATAAGTTGATGACATGATTTGTTCTTATGATTTGTTTCAAAAAACACCTAGGTATCTTTATGTTGTTTTTCTGCTAACAAAGAAACAAAAAAATATTAATTAGACAGAACTGTCATATAAGTAATAATCTGTATTCAATTTAAGATCATAATTGCTATTTCACGCAAAGTCCGCAAAAAAAATAATTGAGTGGTAACTAGGATAGCGGAACTATCATATAATTAATAAGTTATAATATTCGGTTAATGATCAACAACTTTCATTGAGCAAATCTAATCTCTAGTAGCGTAGCGGTCTAATAGCTAACATATAACATCAATTGATTTACTGTTATTTTAACATCGCACATTGATGGACTGATTTTGGATTCTCATTACGTTTATTTTAAAAAAACAGCTCATTTTCGCAGAAATATATGTAACATTGGTGACTTATCTTGATAATTTGTTATAATTCTTTGAAATTGTTAATAAAAGATGACATTTTTCATAAAATGTTCTTCTTAATAGATGTTATTTTGCACAGAAATTTTTTTAAAAGGATATGCATACATATAAGTTTTCACTGAAAAAGTTCATCTATACATTTGTAATCGTACTATTAGTTTGGTATGGATTTACCACATTTGTCGCACCAGCTGAACTAATTACAGGAGTTATTGTCAGTTTAATCATCGCCTATATTAGCGTTAAGAATTTTAATTGTTGTGATCCTATACTGATGATGCCTTCGCACATCTTTTACTTTATAAAATACTTCTTTGTATTTATAGGTGCGTTGATAAAATCTAATTTTGATGTGGCACGCAGAGTTCTGACGCCTAATTTACCGATTAATCCGGGAATTGTCACTTTCAATACAAAATTGACCAACGATTTTGCAAAAATGGTTTTGGCAAACAGCATCACATTAACTCCGGGTACGCTGACAATTGATATTATAAAAAATAAGTTTTATATACACTGGATCGATGTCACCACTGAAGATCCGGAACAAGTATATAAAGAAATTGCCGAACCCTTTGAAAAAATCTTGCTTAAAATTTATAATTAAATATGGACACTATTATATATATTGCTCTAGTTCTTATCGCTTTAGGATCTCTTTTAAGCTTTATAAGGTTTATCAAAGGCCCCACAGCCGCTGATAGAGCTATTGCATTAGACACACTTTCAGTTATTGGTATAGCGGGTATTGTTTTACTCGGCTATGTTTTTAAACGCTACATTTATGTAGACTTGGCATTGGTTTATGCAGTTCTTGGTTTTGTTGGAATTGTAGTTATCGCACGATTTATAGAAAAAGCATTATAATGGAAATTATACAAGAAATACTAAAATATATAGGATTGGCTTTTATTGTAATGGGAAGTATTTTTCTTTTCTTAGGAGCTCTGGGTATTTATAGAATGCCCGATTTGTACAATCGCTTACAAGCCGGAACCAAAGCATCGACTCTAGGAGCGATGAGTGTAGTTCTTGGAGTTGGTTTTATACAACCTGATTGGTTGGTTAAATTAATCATCATTATAGTTTTTATTGGAATTGCAAATCCTTTGAGTTCACATGCTTTGGCAAGAGCATCGTATAGAGCCGGGATTAAACCTTACTTTAAAAAAGAAATTGATGCCTACGGTAAAGCGGTTGAAAAACAATTGAAAAAAATCAAGAAGAAACTTCAAAATTTAAACGAATAATTATGGCACTACTATTATTTCTTATTGTAATGGCAATCATTCTTATAGCAGCAGCTATCTTTTCAATAGTTCAGAAAGACTTACTCTTCGCAGTTTTGGGAACAGGCGTAATCAGTTTAATTCTGTCTATTTTCTTTTATATACTGCAAGCACCTGATGTTGCCATCACAGAAGCAGCCATCGGAATCGCATTAACTACCATTATTTTCATCATCACGATTAGAAATACAACCCGAGATGAAAACAAATACAATGACGATCATATAAATAAATTTAAAACTAAAAAAGATGTTTAAGAAATTAATCGTTTTTATATTGATTGGAGTCATCGGATATATGTTGACTGTTACTTTTTCTAATATACCATTGGGTGAAAATAGAATTGGAAGCTTAGATAATCCTGAAACCGTTTCTGCTTTTTACCTCAATAAATCACCACAAGATTTAAAAGTAGCCAATACAATTACCGCGATAGTTGTCAATTTTAGAGGATTTGACACCTTGGGTGAAGTAACTGTGTTATTTCTAGCTGCTACCGGTTTGGCGAGTATTTTGTATCGAAAGGAAGACGAGGAAGAAGAAGAAAATATAAAACACTTTGCGCACCGATTAAACTTACCCTCTTCAAGTTTGGTACGAACCGGAGCCAAAATTTTATTCCCATTGCTATTATTATTGGGAATATACGTATTTATACACGGGCATCTTACACCGGGAGGTGGTTTTCAAGGAGGTGCTATAATTGCAACAGGATTTTTATTAATGCTCATATCCTATAAAGGTTTTCAAACCAATCACAAAGTAATGGTTTGGTTGGAAAGTCTCGCAGGATTAGGCTTTGTAGGAATTGGATTGTATGGATTGATAGCATACGGTTCTTTTTTACAAAACACAGGTTGGACAGGTAATCTAAACGATTTAATCAGCGGTGGTTTAATTCCGCTTATTTATATATTTATCGGAATTAAAGTAGCCACAGAATTAACCAACGTATTGGATATCCTTTTAAACATTAAACCAAGAAAAAAATGACGGAATTCCAGATTCTTTTCGAACAACACAAAGACCTGATAACCATAGCAGTATATGGAACATCTATTGCTTTAATCGTGATAGGATTATATGCTGTTTTAATGAAAAAGCATTTAATTAAAATCGTAATTGGTTTATCGATAATGGATGCAGGAATTCATCTGTTATTTGTTGCCATAGGTTATATCTCAGGAGGAACTGCTCCCATTTTCTCTAGGGGAAATGAAAATGCAGGCGCAAGAATGGTGGATCCTGTGCCACAAGCTTTGGTTTTAACTGCCATTGTAATCGGATTTGCGATAACTGCTCTGGCCTTATCTCTGATAATCAGATTGTACAAACACCACCATACAGCTAATATTGACCAACTAAATTCTTTGAAATGGTAATAACTCCCGTTCATTATATAATAGCCCCACTAATTGCTGCTTTTGCTATTCCTTTATTGACTAAAATTCATAAAGATGCAGCCAGGGTAGTTCCTGGTATTGTCTTGTTTTACAATGTGATTGTTTCATTTGTACTCATGAAGCACATTCGTGAACACGGTATGATTAGTGAAGTACTAGCAGGATGGCAGGCTCCTTGGGGAATCAATTTAGTCGTAACGCCCTTTACAGGATATTTAGCTTCGATGGTGTCTATTTTAGGATTCATTATTTGGTTGTACGGTTTTCGTTTTAAACGCACTTTAAAAGGTGGAGAGATAAAATTCTATGAAATTTTACAAATGATGATGATCGCAGGTTCTATTGGTATTATAATAACCGGCGATATCTTTAATCTGTTTGTATTTATAGAAATTGTAGGAATTTCAGCTTTTTCTTTAACCGCTTTCTACAGAAGTAGAGACGGTGCTGAAGCCGGTTTTAAATATCTTTTAATCGGTGGTTTTGCTTCCGCTTTTCTTTTGTTGGGTATTATAATTATTTATACCCAAACCGGAAGTTTGAACATGGCACAAATCGCCGAAAGAATGCCGGATGTACCCCAACAAATGAAAATCATAGCCTTAATTTTCTTTTTAGTAGCATTGGGTATTGAAGCAGAAATGTTTCCGCTAAACGGGTGGGCTCCTGATGCTTATTCTCAAGCACCAACCCCTACCAGCGCTACTTTCGCAGCCGTTGTGTCCGTAGCCGGTGTCTATGCACTTATCCGAGTTGTCTATACCATGTTTGATGTGGAAGGAGTCAATAATTATTTGATGATTATGGGCTTTGTCAGTATGCTTATTGCAGAAATTGCCGCAATTTCCCAAAAGAACTTAAAGAGAATGTTAGCTTATTCAAGTATGGGACAAATTGGCCTAGTACTTATCGCTTTTGGTATTGGAAGTAAATTGGCAGTTTTTGGTGCACTTTTCTTAATGCTAAACCACGGAGTTATTAAATCACTTCTCTTTATGACCGGAAGTTATTTTATATACAACACTGAAGATAAAAAAATAAAATCTCTAAATGGAATTTACAAAAAATTACCTTTTGTATCTTTCTTATTTGGATTGGGAGCTCTAGCCCTTATCGGCTTTCCTCCTTTCTCCGGATTTTGGAGTAAATTCTATATACTAATGTCAGCTGCAGATGAAAAGTATATATTCTTAATCATTGGAATACTACTGGTAACTGTTATAGAACTAACGTATTATTTACGTGTGGTCGGACGTATATTCTTTGCGAAAGAGGAAGGAGAACCCGCATCACATAAGCCTTCAGTTAATGCTATTATAGCCATGTCATCACTGGCATTGTTTATTATTGTTATTGGAGTTTATCCGGATTTAATTATGCCTCATATTCAAAGTGCAGCAGAGGCCTTGTTAGACAAATCAAATTATATCCAACAAATTCTATCTCTAAACTAATCTTAAATGGAAATCATAGCAATCATATTACTCATTTTATTAGTTGGAAGTTTTCTAACCTATTTTGTTGATAGTTTTAATAAAAAATGGACAGGGACGACTGCATTTTTAATTGTTCTTATTACCGCCGGAATATTTTTTACAAAAATAAAATCCGGTTATCAGTTTAATTTTCAATTAGCAGGTTTAGATCTTCAATGGGGCTTAACCGACTATTCCTACTATTTTGTTTATATTATTTTGGGCTTGAGTGTATTAGCACTACTCTATTCTATCAAATATATGGAAGGAAAAGCCCGTTTGGGTTACTTCTACGGAAGTTTTATTTTGACAGTATTGGGCATGTTAGGTGTTGTGATAAGTCAAGATTTTGTTTCGCTGTTTTTCTTTTGGGAAATAATGACTTGGGCCTCTTTCCTATTAGTAATTTACAATGCTTATTATAAAATTAAGACGAAAGGAATCAAATATATGATTTTTAGTGCTGTCGGTGCCTATGCAATGTTTACAGCTATTGTATTTATACACGTACATTATGATACCCTATTAATTAGTGAAGCCATTGCAAAAGGAGCATTTAATTTCGAGCAATATATCTATATCCCAATATTTTTACTACTAGGATTTGGTATTAAAGCAGCCGTCATGCCTTTCCACGTATGGGCACCTCCTGCTTATGCTAAGAGTCCGATGTCCTTTACCACAATATTTTCAGGTGCCATGTCAAAAATGGGTGTCTTTGGTATTGGATTAGTATTTACAAGCTTTTATCTGAGTTCGAATCCTGAAAATTTCTTTTGGGTTCGTACAATCTTAGGATGGATGGGTGGAATTACTGCCGTTATGGGAACTATTTATGCACTCATTCAAACGGATGCTAAAAAATTATTGGCCTATTCTTCTGTTGCACAATTGGGATACATCATTGTAGGATTATCTACAGGAACACAACTAGGTGTTATGGCAGCACTTTATTTAGCGGTTATTCATGCCGTGTTTAAAGGAGCTTTATTTATGGTTGCAGGTGCTGTTGAAAAACAAGCAGGAACTACTGACATGACCCAAATCAGTGGCTTAATTCGTAAAATGCCTTATACTTTCGTTGTAGCTTTAGTTTCAATTATCGCTTTAGCAGGTGTTCCTCCATTAGGTGGATTTGTCGGGAAATGGCTCTTGTACGAAGCCTTAATTACAGAAAGCAACAACTATATTTTAGTCGTAGTTGTATTCTTTTCATCGACTGCAGCTTTTATGTATTCATATAGATTCCTATTTGGTCTTTTCTTAGGACAAGAGGAAAAAGAAACAGAACATGTCAAAGAAGCGCCGGCTACCATGATTATTCCTATGATTATTTTAGCCATCATCGCTACCGTTGCTGGTGCTTATCCCGGTTTGATATTCGAACCTGCAGCAAAAGCAATGCAAGCCATAGGTTTCCAAGATGTAACTTGGCAAATGTCATCACTTACCAATGTTTGGGGCGATACTACCGATTTATTCCTAATTGCCATGCTGATTTTTGCAGTTTTCATTATTTCGTTTGTTTTCTTGACATTAAAAGGGTTGAAAAAGACGAGATATGTGGGTACCAAAGATATTTCAACTTCAGGTGAATTGCCTAAAGAATGGGAAAATTTAACTTTTCAACTGGATTTTTTCAAACCTTTTGAAAGAGCGGCTGCCCCACTCTACAAAATGGACATGAATAAGATTTGGAAAGATTTAGGAAAAAATCTTGAAGCCTTTTTTGGATTTTTTAGAAAAATCTATACAGGAAACGGACAGACGTATGCGCTGTATATAGTAATATTCTTAGTAGTGTTATTATTATTTAGAGATGTACTATTTAGTTAAAAAGAATACGATTATATGCATTTTAAATGTATAATAGTAAATTAATCATATCAATAGAAATAATCCGCTTGACAACTCAGTGTCTTTGCGAGAGAAAATCAACAGAATTAACAGAAAATGGAAGGAATTTTTATTAAAATACTAGGTGCTTTTCTCACTGCAATATTAGCCTTTGTAGTGGGTATGTTATATGGTGGATTACGTAGAAAAGTAATTGCAAGAGCACAAAACAGAGTGGGTCCTCCGATACATCAAAACTTTTTAGATTTGATGAAATTACAAGCTAAAAGAACCAATATTGCACATGGGTTTATGGGACATATGGCACCCGTATGGATTATTATAGCTGCGATGACAGTTTTGATGTTTATTCCCATTTTACACGGCAATTTATGGTTTGAAAACTTAACCATGAAAGGGGATTTGATTTTCCTTTTATATATGATGGTTTTTGGTAGTTTGGGTATGGCATTAGGAGCAGGACAATCGGGAAACCCGAACTCAGCAATGGGTGTTTCACGGGGTTTAGCCCAATTAGTAGGCTTTGAAATCCCATTTTTCTTAGCACTTATCGCTTTGATGATTCAGTTTAACACCACTTCAATTGCTGTGTTAATGGACCACCAAGAAGCTACAGGTAGGTGGATTATTGTCGACAATCCCTTTGCGTTTATTGCCGCTTTATTGGCTTCCCTCGGAATGTTTAGATATGCACCTTTCGATATAGTTGGTGCCCCTGCGGAATTGGCATCAGGACCTCGATCAGAATTTGGAGGCAAATACTTAGGTACGATGATGACCGGTGGTGCTGTCTTTGCCTTTATAAAACTAGTTATGTATGTAGATTTGTTTTTAGGTGGTGCCGGTAATAATAACTTAGAAGGTTTAGCAGGTACAGCTTTAGGATTAGTAGAATTATTAGTAAAAACCTTTTTATTATACATGATTCCGGTATTTATCGGTTTGGTAACTCCTCGTTTTAGAACAGAACAAGCCATTCAGTTTTTCTGGAAATGGCCTACTTTTTTCGGGATTTTAGCCATCGTATGGGCATTGTATAAAAATGGAACAATTGGTTAAGCACAAAAAGTGCAAAATAATAAAAAAAGAATAGAGATAGTTTAACAAGTTAAAACCACACAAAGCATTACAAACTTTTAACTTTATAAACTTTATAAACTTTTAACTAAGATTTATGTCAGAAATAAAAAGTATCGGAATCCCAACTCCGGAAGAGATCAAACAAGCACAAATTGATTTTGCTCCACGTTGTACCTCTGCAGGTCGTGTTAACGATAAAGAAACACAAGGAATGGTGGAACACATACTCAATTTTGCTCGTAAGCATTCCCTATTTGTAGTTGCGTATGGAACGGGTTGTGGTGCTATCGAAATTCCGGCGACCATGACTTCACGTTATGATGCTGAACGTTTTGGAATACGCGGCGCTGCTACTCCTCGTCAAGCAGATGTCATGCTAATCACAGGTTATTTATCAACAAAAACACTCAAAAGAGTCATTCGTGTTTATGAACAAATGCAAGATCCCAAATATGTAATCGCTTTTGGGTCGTGTGCCATAAACGGCGGCATGTATTTTGACTCCTATAATACGATAAACGCATTGGATAGATACTTGCCCGTTGATGTTTATATTTCAGGTTGTATGCCACGACCGGAAAGCGTCATCAAGGGTTTTGTAAAGTTACAAGAACTTATCAAAAATGGAAATGCAGGAAATGGAGAAGCCTATAGATCTGATTTAGATTGGTATAGAAAAAACCAACAAAAAGTTATTAAAAATTGGGATTTCCCGGATAATTATAATTGGTAAAGGAGTAAGGAGTCCGAAGTGGAATTCATTAGAAAATAGAGACAATGAGTAAATTAAAAAAAGAAAACAAAGTTTTAGACAAACTAAAAAGTGTTTTTAACCTATCAGGAGAAGTTAAACGTAAGCAACGAATCGCTGTAAAATCCGATTCGAAGCATGTTTCAAGTATTCTTCTATTCCTTAAAAATCAACAGGGTTTTATACATCTTAATCATATTTCCTGTGTTGATTGGATTGAAGAAAATGAATTTGAATTGGTATATATCGTCTGGAATCCCAAAACCAAACTAACCGTTCTTGTGCATACACGTATCGCTAGAGAAAACCCGGTAATGGAAAATATTGATACTATTTGGGACCAAGCAAATACGTATGAACGCGAGTTTAGAGAAATGTTTGGAATTGAATTTCCCGGTTTGGTAGCTCCCAAAGAGTTTATTTTGGAAGATTGGGACGATATACCACCCATGCGTAAAGATTTTAACTCGCAAGCCTATGCTTTAGAGAATTTTGCAACCCGACCCGGACGTGAAGATGCACAAGATGTAAGAGAAGTCATACAAAAACGAAGTGGCGAAGAATTACCGGATTTTGCTAAAAAATATTCAAGAGATTAAGAAACTAACAGGAAATAGCAATACAAAGGATACGCGTGAACTAATACAGCTAAGCAGTTATCCTCACAAACATAAAGACAAATGATCAGAGAGAAGGAAACAACCCTATATATAGGACCACAACATCCGGGGATTACCGGAAACATGATGATAAAGCTCAAAGTAGCCGGTGATACTGTTGTAAAAGCAGAAACGCATGTCGGTTATTTACACCGCGCTTTTGAAAAATTGATTGAGAATCGTAATTGGTTACAGTCCTTTACCCTACTCTGTCGTTTTTGTGTACCCGAACCGGATCCTATGGAATTAACTTTTGCCAGAGCGGTAGAAGAATTAGAAGGCCGTAAAGTTCCGGAACGAGCTAAATATATCAGAACTATTGTATCTGAATTAGCACGTATCCAATCTTTTTTATTGTGGTATGGTGGTCAATCGGGTTCTAGTGGGCTCTACACGGTTGGGCAATGGTCTGTAGGAGATCGAAACTATATCTTAGATTTATTTGAAGACCTAACCGGTGCCCGAATCTATCATATGTACATGTGGCCGGGTGGTGTTCGTCGTGATTTACCAAAAGGTTGGATTGACAAAGCTTACCGTACGATGGATTATTTAGAAGGGCGTTTAGAAACATATAACCAGCTCCTATTTGATAATGCGATTTTTCAAAAAAGAGCACAAGGTGTTGGAATTATTCCTAAAGATAAAGCTATAGAATGGGGAGTTGTCGGTGCACCTTTACGTGGAACAGGGATCAAACATGACGTACGTATCGATGAGCCTTACGAAGCTTATGATAAAATAGATTTTGTAGTTCCCACTTTTGAAGGTGGTGATGTTTGGGCAAGAGCAATGGTGCGTAGAGAAGAGATAAAGCAATCTATCCACATTGTCCGTCAAGCACTAGATCATTTACCCGGAGGTAGTTACTACAACAGAATTCCGAATCCGATGAAATGGACCGTACCAGCGGGTGAAGCTTGGGTAAAAACAGAAAGTGTTCGTGGTGAAGTCGGTTTTTATGTCGCAAGTGATGGTAGTAATAAACCGCGTAGAGTTCATTTAAAAGGAGCTGCTTATACACATGGAGTTTCCGTTTTAGAAAAAATATTACCCGGTGAAAACATTGCAGACGTGTCCTTTATTTTGAATTCGTTGGGCGTTTGCCCTCCTGAAATTGAAAGGTAGAGATGTTGGGAGTTAGGAGTCGGAAGTCGGGAGTCGGGAGTTAGAAAAAAATTATGAGCTAATTATAATTAATTGAAAAAGAATGCAGTTTAAATTTGAGAAACTAATAATTTGGAACAAGGCAATGGATCTCGGAGAAGAAATGAATGAGTTGGCTGATAAATTTCCAAAAAAAGAGTTATATAATTTATCATCGCAATTACGTAGAGCAACCGATTCTATCGCATTAAATATTTCTGAAGGTTCAATTGGTCAATCCAACCCGGAATTTAAAAGATTTATGGGTTATTCGATTCGTTCGTTAGCTGAAGTAGTAACTTGTTTATATAAAGCAAAAAGACGTAAATATGTAACTGAAGAGATGTTTCTAAAACACTATGAATATTCTTTTAATCTGATGAATATGATGATTGCTTTTAAAAGTAAAATTAAATAATTAAAAAGACTTATGAAAAGGTTTAAAGTCGGAAATAAAGAGAACAATATGCATTTCTTAGTCTTCCTGACTTTTAAATTAAACAAATACAAGAGCAGTCAAATTTCGGTCTTCCGACTTCTGACTTCTAACTTAAATAAACAAAAGAGCAGTCAAACTTCGGTCTTCCGACTTCTGACTTCTGACTTAAATAAACAAAAGAGCAGTCAAACTTCGGTCTTCCGACTTCTGACTTCTGACTTAAATAAACAAAAGAGCAGTCAAACTTCGGTCTTCCGACTTCTGACTTCTAAATTAAACAAATACAAGAGTAGTCAAACTTCGGTCTTCCGACTTCTGACTTCTGACTTAAATAAACAAAAGAGCAGTCAAACTTCGGTCTTCCGACTTCTGACTTCTAAATTAAACAAATACAAGAGTAGTCAAACTTCGGTCTTCCGACTTCTGACTTCTAAATTAAACAAATACAAGAGTA
>JAOZTK010000032.1:6638-18690 GCA_029942185.1 Flavobacteriaceae bacterium | reverse complement strand
AAAGCAAATTCATTTTAATACTCCGATGCTTCTACCTCGGAGTAGTTTATTTCTTAATTATTAAAAACTCGGTTCTTCTATTTTTCAGGTGTTCTTCTTCTGTACATTTCACACCATTTCTACATTTATTTATTAATTTAGATTCACCATAACCTCTTCCTTTTATTCTATGTTCGGGAACTCCAAGATAGACAAGATGTTTTACAACTTCGTTTGCTCGAAGAGTAGATAAGTGTAGGTTGTAACTATCACTCGAACGGCAGTCTGTATGTGAGCCAAATTCAATAACAATATTAGGGTATTCTTTTAAAATACGAACAGCCTTTGCTAATGTTTCATAGGATTCCTGCGTGATGTAGTATTCATCTAATTCAAAATAAATAGGTTTTAAGTTGAGTATTTCTTTGCCATTTTTATTTAAAACAGGTTTCTTTTCAACAACAGAATCAGGTATTATTGGTTTTTTTATTACATCTTTAGTTTTTATATCTTTAGGAGTATTTTTAACTATTGGTTTTGTTACCACTTTCTTTTCTATATATAAAATGATGTTTTGAGTAAACACCTTAGGTGAAAAACCAATATGCTTAAAAGTTTTATTGTAGCCTATCTTTGTAGCTTGTACTCTGTAATTATCACGACAGGCTAAATCGAATTTATATTTCCCATCATTTTTAATTGTATAAGTACTTAATAGAATATTATCATGTGAGTACATGCTTATGATAGCACCAGGAACAACTTTATCAGTTTTTTTATCTCTAATCTCACCTTTAATTACTTGTTTACATTCTTGTATATCTGTATCTTGGGTAAAGAAAAAAATATCATCTTTTCCTTTTCCACTGGGTCTATTTGAAGAAAAAAACCCTTTTTTATTTTTTCTATCTATTACAAAACAAAAATCATCATATGTGCTATTAATTGTAGTTCCAAGATTGACAGGTCTTGAATCAGGTTTATCTAAAGCAACCATAAATACATCTAATCCACCCATTGATTCCTTTCTGTCAGAAGAAAAATATAAAAAAGTGCCATCGACATAAGGAAAACTTTCTCGATCATTTGAGTTGACATGAGTTCCAATATTTTGTGGGGTTCCATATTTTCCGTTTTTTAAGATTGTTACCCAATAAATATCTGATTTTCCGTATGTTCCTGGCATGTCGGAGGCAAAAAACAAAATTTTTCCATCTTCACTAACTGTTGGATGTGCACAGGAATAGGAATCACTATTAAAAGGTAAGGATACAACATGGGTCCACTCACCATTCGTGTTTACTTTGGCTCGGTAAATTTTCAAATTAATCCAATGTTGATTATCTTGAACGTATTTCCCTTTTTTTATATTGTTTTGGGTAAAATACACGTATTTTAAATCAGGTGTAAAAGAAACGTTTGATTCGTTGTATTTTGTAACAAATTTATTAAGTATTTTTTTTGTGTAGTTTATTTCACCATTATAATTAAGGTATCCTTTAAATAAATCATAATGATGTTCGTCATCTTTGTTGGCATTGAATTTGTTCCGCAATTTTTTACCATCAAGTTTACTTGAGGCAAATAGGATTCTATTTGGGCCAAAGTAGGAAGCTCCAAAATCAGAATATTTTGTGTTAACCTTGATGTTTTTTATTGTATATTCTGCCGGGATTAGTTGAGAGAATATAGGTATAGGTTGAAGGAAAAATAGTATAATTATAAAAAGAATATTTTTCCTCATTTTATTTGGCAAGTACTAAGAATTCAGTTCTTCTATTTACCAGATGTTCAGGATCTGTACAATCTACATCGTTTACACAGTGGTTAAGCGGCATTGTTTCACCGTAACCTTTGCCGTATACTCTTCTGTAATTAATTCCTTTATTTACAATATAGCGTACTACTTGTTCGGCTCTTTTTATTGAAAGTTCCATATTCCACTCGTCCGGACCTCTAGCGTCAGTATGTGCTCCAAATTCCACAACAAGACTTGGGTTGTCTTTCATGATTTCCACAACTTTATTTAATTCTTCGGCAGATTTTCTTCTGATGTTATATCTATTTAATAAAAACTGGATTGTTTTCACATCTAAATAAAGCATTTCTTCGGAAACATTCAACTCAGGCCTTCCTTTAGGTTTTTGGGCAGCGGCTAAGATTTCATTCTTTTTGATATATAGGGAGACTTGATGCGTTTTTTTATCCGGACTGTACAGGATATCAGCAAAATCATTACTATAATCTTTTTTTGTAGCTTCTAATTTATAGTTCTTTTCACATTTGTTTAGTTTTATAAGAAATTTTCCATCACCTCCCGTGGAAAATCGATTTAACCATTGTCCTTCATCATCAAAAATATTAATGTCTGCATCTTTGATGAGATGTTTAGTATCTTCATCTTTGACAACTCCTTCTATAGTTTGAGAACAACTTTTTATAGCGGTTTCTTGTGTAAAGGAATAAATATCATCGCCTCCTTTTCCTTGAGGACGGTTTGAAGTAAAATACCCTCTTCTCATTTTACCATTTATTACAAAACTAAAATCATCGTTTTTGCTATTAAGCGGTGGTCCTAAATTTGTGGGTTCGAGAAAGAGATTTCCCATAGGAACCATGTATATATCAAGACCACCCATACCTCCTTTTTTATCAGAAGAAAAGTAAAGCAATCCAGCATTTACATCCGGGAAATTATCTCGGCCAGATGAGTTGATATAGGCTCCTAAATTTTTAGGTTTCCCATAGGTGTTTTCAGATAATATATCCACAACGTATATATCGGATTTACCAAAACCTCCGGGCATATTAGAAGAGAAGAACAGTTTGCTTCCATCGTCACATAAAGCGGGATGTGCACAGCTATAGCTATCACTATTAAAGGGTAATTCTTTTACATTGGACCATTTTCCGGTCTTGGAAACAGTGGCTTTATATAATTTAAGTTTGACATTGCCTTTTCTGTGCTTTTTATCATTTTGCGTAAAATAGACGTATTTTAGATCTTTTGAAAAAGCGACATTAGACTGATTAAATTCAGAATTAAAATCCATTACCACTTTTTTGGAATAGGCAATTTCATAATCTTCATCTATAAATCCGGAAAATGTTTCTAAAAAAACTTTGTTTTGTTCCCAAATATTTACACGGCTTTTTACCACTCCTTTACTGTTTTTACTACTTGTGTAAATAACCCTTCCTTTACCCCATAAAGAGGTGCTCATATCTGTATAGGGAGTATTTGCCTTTAAATTTTTTATTGAATAGACTGCGGCTTCTAATTGTGCATTTGCTACTTGTACAACAAACACAGACAATAGGAACAAAAATATGTTTTTATTCATAGGGGTGTACTTTTAAATATGTAAAGTTACTGTTTTTTATAAATCTTGTACGCAAATCCTTAATTGGACAATTAAAAAACAATATATATTCTTTGTAATTGGTGTAATAAAAACTATAATCTAAGGGACTATTAAAAAAACGTCTATAAAAATGTATAGATTTTATTATCCAAAGTCATCAAATCGAACATTTTCCGGGGGAACACCAAAGTCATCGCACATTTTAACGACTGCTTTATTCATCAGTGGTGGCCCACAGAAATAAAATTCAATATCCTCGGGTTCTTCGTGTTTGTTAAGATATTGATCAATAACTGCTTGGTGTACAAATCCGACAAAACCGTCACCTTTTGTGTCTGATATATCTGTTTTAGGAACCCAATTATCTTCTTCTAAAGGTTCTGATAATACCAAGAAAAATTTAAAATTTGGAAACTCTTTTTCCAATTCTCTAAAATGTTCAGTATAGAACAATTCTCGTTTACTTCGTCCACCATACCAATAGGTTACTATACGACCTGTTTTAAGTGTTTTGAATAAATGATATAAATGGGAACGCATGGGTGCCATACCGGCTCCACCGCCGACATATAACATTTCCGAATCAGATTCATTGATAAAAAACTCACCATAAGGTCCGGAGACAATAACTTTATCGCCGGGTTTTCTTGAAAATATATAGGAGGATGCAATACCCGGATTTACATTCATCCAAGTATTGGCTTTACGATCCCAAGGCGGCGTAGCAATAC
The DNA here is from genome assembly GCA_029942185.1 of Flavobacteriaceae bacterium. GTDB lineage: Bacteria > Bacteroidota > Bacteroidia > Flavobacteriales > Flavobacteriaceae > DQTL01. The sequence goes on along the minus strand of JAOZTK010000032.1, from coordinate 14,615 downwards.
GTACGTTTAGCATGATATTACGTCCTTCTGCCGGATAAGAAGCCATAGAGTAAGCACGTTCTATAGGATCATTATTTTTCATTACCAAAGGCCATAATCCAAATTTATCCCATTCTGTTTTAAATTTTTGCGGATCGTTTGGATGTTCTACAGGGTGTGCAGTAATATCAATAACCTTATATTTTATTTCACATTTAGGAATTTCTATTTGAATATATCCACCAGCTTTGTAATTCATGTCTTCCGGTATTTCAACGATAAACTCTTTGATAAATGAGGATACATTATAATTGGAAATCACGGTAGCTTCCCATTTTTTGATACCAAAAATTTCTTCAGGAATAGAAATCTCCATATCATTTTTGACCTTTACCTGACAGGCTAAACGAATTCCTTCTGCCAATTGTTTTCGAGTGAAGTGAGGAGTTTCTGTAGGGAGTGCTTCACCACCACCCGAATGCACATGACATTCACATTGTAAACAAGTTCCACCACCACCACAAGCGGAAGGTAAAAATATTTTGTTATTACTCATTGTTGTCAATAATGTGTCGCCACTATCGACTTCAAGCTCTCTTTCTTCGTTGATAATGATTTTGACTTTACCTGAAGGAAGTAGTTTTGCTTTTGCAACTAGTAACACTGTAACTAACAATAAAACTACTAGTAAAAAAACTATTATACTGATTATAATCGTACTCATTATTTATTTTTAATTTATAGGTCTACCTCATCTTTCTTTAAGGAAAGGAAGCTTGTATTTATAATTCTATTCCCGAAAAACTCATAAATCCGATTGCCATTAACCCCGTAATAATAAAGGTAATACCCAATCCTCTTAACGGAGCAGGAACGTTTGAGTAGGTTATCTTTTCACGAATAGCAGCAATAGCTACAATAGCTAAAAACCATCCAATTCCAGATCCCAAACCATATACAGCAGATTCTCCTACATTGGCAAAATCTTTTTGTTGCATAAATAAAGAACCACCCAATATGGCACAGTTTACAGCGATTAATGGTAAGAAAATACCTAACGAACTGTACAGTGTCGGAGAAAATCGTTCAATCAGCATTTCAACTAATTGTACCATTGATGCAATTACAGCGATAAACATAATAAAGCTTAAAAAACTCAGATCTATGCTTGTGAGTTCAGGATCCAGCCAACCCAAAGCACCGGGTCTTAGTATATAGGTGTCTAATAAAAAGTTAACGGGAACTGTAATCAGCATCACAAATATCACAGCAGCACCCAGCCCCACAGCAGTATCAACTTTTTTAGAAACCGCCAAATAAGAACACATCCCAAAGAAATAGGCAAATACCATATTTTCGATGAAAATACTCTTGATAAATAGGTTTATATAATCCATAATACTTTAAGTTTCAAATTTTAATTAGTTTTCAATCAACTTTCTATTTCTACTGCGTTGCAACCAAATAATAACTCCAACTACAATCAACGCCATGGGTGATAATAACATAAATCCATTATTTTCATATCCCAAATGATATAAACCGGTAGATTCGGCAATGGTTTTTGCTTTATGTCCCAAAATTTCATAGCCAAAAAGTTTTCCGGAGCCTAAGAGTTCTCTAAAAAAAGCAACTATTACAAGAATAAGCGCATATCCGGCAGAGTTCCCAAACCCATCTAAAATGGAAGCCCAAGGACCATTTGCTAACGCAAAAGCCTCTAATCGTCCCATGATTATACAGTTTGTAATAATTAAACCGACAAACACTGACAGTTGTTTACTCACGTCAAATGCATAAGCTTTTAGTACCTGATCAACGATAATTACCAAAGCAGCTACAACCAACAATTGTACGATAATTCGAATCCGATTCGGGATTAGGTTTCTTAATAAGGATATGATTAGATTGCTAAATACAAGAACAAAAACCACGGCAATTGACATGACAATAGCTGGTTTTAATTGGACGGTAATTGCCAATGCAGAACAAATACCCAAAACTTGTATGGTAATAGGATTATTGTCGTCCAATGGATCCGTTAATAATTTTATATTCTTTTTTGAGAACAAAGCTTCGTTTTCTACTGACATTTTTAAAGTTTAAAGTTCAAAGTTGAACGATTCTTAGTATTTATTTTTTTATTGTCCTTATTCTAGTGCTAATTATTTTCAAAATAGGGTAGATAGTGTTTTAATCTTTCCTCTACCATTATTGATAATTTATCGGATGTAATTGTCCCACCGGAGATAGCATCAACTCCATGTAAGTCATCCGCTTTAGAGCCTCCTTTTACGGTTCTTACAGATACGTAGTTGTCGGCAGAAAAATCTCCTGTCTTTTTTAGAAATTGTTTTCCAATGTATTGTTCTTCAAACCATGATTCTCTGATTTCAGCTCCTAATCCCGGAGTTTCGGCAGCATGATCAAAAACGGCTCCCACAATTGTATTTTTATCTGCATCAATGGCGAGATAACCCCAAATGGCGTCCCAAAGACCGGAACCTTGAAGTGGAACTACATAGGTTGTTTTTCCGTTTAGTTCGGCTATATATAATGGATAACGCTGTTTTGTCGGCTCTTTTTTAATTTCATTTTTTAAATTGATATTAAAGGCTTTTTCTATAGGGTTTTTATCAATTGTCCCATCTGATTTTAGTGCAAATTCTTTTTTAATATAGTCGTTATAGACTGTTCCTGCCTCGTTGCGATCAATATTTATCCCAATTGTTGACAAGATACTTTGCATTTTTTCATTTCGGATATTTTCTTCCTGTAAAGGTTTTAAACTTGTAGCCGTAAAAGCCAATAAGCCAGCGACTACTGTTACCAAGATTATGGCAAAAATAAAAGTGTATGCATTGCTATTGGTATTCATAATTGTAGTGTTACAGTTTTTGTTTTCTTTTTTGTCTACGTTTGATATTCGCTTCCACAACATAATGATCGATGGTTGGAGCAAAGACATTCATCAATAAGATTGCCATCATTACACCTTCCGGGTAAGCACCGTTAAACACGCGTACTAATATGGCAATAACTCCTATCAAAAATCCATAAATCCATTTTCCTCTAATTGTTTGTGTTGCTGTTACGGGGTCGGTTGCCATAAAGACAGCTCCAAAAATAAATCCACCTACCATCAGATGTTGCCACCATGGGAAGTTCATCAAGCTATTAAGACCCCAAAGGTTAAATATAAAGGCGGTAAAAGCACCACCAACTACAGTTGCAAGCATGATACGCCAGCTAGCAATACCTGTAAAAAGCAAGAAGGCACCTCCAATTAAAATCATCAATACAGAAGTTTCACCAATAGAACCGGGCATGTATCCCATAAACATATCGAATACACTTAAACCGGCATCTTTACCGGCGGCTAAAGTTCCTAAAACCGTTTCTCCGGATACGCCATCTGTGATTGCGGAATCAGCTACCCAAACTTTATCTCCACTCATGCTTCCCGCATAAGAGAAGAAAGCAAATGCTCGAGCAACCAAGGCAGGATTTAAGATATTCATCCCTGTTCCACCAAAGGCTTCTTTCCCGATAATCACAGCAAAAATAACGGATATTGTTAACATCCAAAGAGGAATATCTACGGGCATAATAAGTGGAATTAACAAACCACTGACCAAATAGCCTTCATTGACAGCATGACCGCGAAACACAGCATAAGCAAATTCAATTCCCAAACCTACTGCGTATGAAATAATTACCATGGGTAGAAAACGGATTGATCCATACCAAAATAATTCTAAGAAAGATTTTTCAATTCCCAATTGTGAAAAATGTTGGTAACCAATATTCCAAATTCCGAATAAAGTGGCAGGAATTAAAGCAAAAACCACAATAATCATAATTCTTTTTAAATCGATACCATCCCGGATATGAGCACCACTTTTTGTTGTGTGATTTGGGACAAACAAAAAAGTGTCTATCCCAGAAAATGCAGGTCCGTATTTTTCAAATTTGCCGCCCTTTTTAAAATGGGGACGGTATTTTTCCATTATGTTGTTTAAAAATTGCATTAGCCTACTTCTTTTATCATTAAGTCTAATCCTTCTCTAATAATTGTTTGCGCTTCGATTTTTGATGAACTAACAAAGTCAATAAGAGCAAAGTCTTCGGGTGCTACTTCGTAGATGCCCAATTTTTCCATTTTTTCAATATCACTAACCAAGGTAGCTTTTAGTAATAGCATAGGATAAATATCCATTGGAAAAACTTTTTCCATTTCTCCAACCATCACCATGGCACGAGGTTCTCCATTCATATTGGTATCCAAATCATATTTTTTGTTGGGTGTCAGCCAAGAAAAGAAAGAGCGAGACATACTTAGCAATTTGTGTTGCGTAAAGGGCATCCATCCAAAAAACGTATAATGATTGCCTTCAGGAATAACGGAAATAAGTGTATTGTAAAAACCTAAAAAATTATTCTTTCGAACCCAATGGCCTGAAAGCACATCGCCATTAATAATACGCATTTCTTGTGCTGAACTAAGGACACATTGATTGTGTAATTTCTCGATTTGAACTCCTTGTTTTGTTTTAATATATTTAGGATTTTCAACTTCACTACCGGCAAATGCAATAACGCGTGTTGTATCATAAAGGCCGGTTAAAAACAAACGTCCAATTATCGCAACGTCTTGGGGTTTGATTGTCCAAATCTTTTCACCTTGATTGATAGGATCTATTTTTCCTATTTGTATCCCGACATTTCCGGCTGGATGTTTTCCAAATACACGGTGAATTTCAACATTTTCAGTCTTGTCGAAGAAACTGGTTTCTCTGCCATCAACACAAAGGTGTACCTTACCGGGCGTCAGTTTTTCAAGGGCATCTATTCCTGTTTGAAAAGCTTCTTCCATTCCTCTCATAGCAAAGGATTCATCAACAGCTAAAGGAGCTGTTGAAAAGCTGGAAATACATATTGCTTTTGGCGTATCCTTAGGATCGGCAATAATATCATAAGGGCGTTGAATTAAATACGGGAAACAGCCTGCTTCTATTAAATGCTCTTTAATTTCTTCAGTAGTGAGTTTTTTAGGATCTTTTCTCCCAAAATCTTTAAATAAATCTTTGGAATCAGCAAGGATACGTATGTCTAAAATACGTCGTTTTGCACCTCTTGTTATACTGCTAATTTTACCACTAACTGTAGCAGCGAATTTAATTTTCTCATTATTTTTTGCGTAAAAAAGAATATCACCCGCTTTTACTTTATCACCAACTCTTACAGTGAGTTTAGGGATGATGCCGTGAAAATCGGTTGGTTTAATTGCATATACATCTGTGCGTGGCAAATCAAAAAGAATCTTTTCTGCTGTTCCTTTGAGCTTAATATCTAAGCCCTTTTTAATACGAATATCAGTTGACATGTGGATGTCTAAATTAGATTTATTAATGTTATGAGCAAATGTACACAAATCGCCCTTTTATATTGTCTGTTTTTTATTATTTTTTTAAAACTAAGCCTTTTAAAAAAAGTTGAATAAAAAAAAAGATGTAATTTTGTGTAACTATAGGATAATTAATGCATCGAACTTTACCAAAGCGAATACAAACTGTTTTAAAACGCATTCATAAATGGCGTTATAAAAATATTACTGAAATGCAGTTTGTTTTAATTTTGAGTGTTCTCGTTGGGCTTTTAGCAGGACTAGGAGCTGTTCTATTAAAGAATATTACTCATTTTATACAAGCGCTTTTTCGGGGTCAGGTTTTAAAAGACTATCACACACCTTTGTATTTTATATTTCCAATTATTGGTTTGCTGTTGATTTATTTTATCAGGAAATATTTTTTAAAAAAAACAATTTCTCACGCGATACCACATACTTTATATGCTATTTCGAAGAAAAAAGGAATCATTGAACATTACAGAGCGTATTACGCTTTGCTATTGGCTCCAATTACAGTTGGATTTGGAGGGTCTGTAGGTTTGCAAGGTCCTGCAGTTAGTACAGGAGCAGCTATAGGTTCTAACATTGCTCAACTGTTTCATTTGGATGTGAAAAACAGAATGTTATTGATAGGTTGTGCTTCTGCAGGAGCAATGGCAGCCATGTTTAAAGCACCAATTGCGGCTATAGTATTCGCTTTAGAAATTTTTAGTTTAGAAATGGCTTTTACTTCTTTAATTCCTCTTTTATTGGCTTCAGTATCTGCTGTTATTACGTCCTATTTTTTTAGAGGTACGGATGTGCTGTTTAGTTTTAATCTTAAAGATGCATTCCAAATGAGTGATTTAGGCTTTTATATATTTTTAGGAGTTGGAAGCGCGATAGCATCGATTTATTTTTCAAAAATATATTACATTATTACTAATTTTTTTAAAAAAATTAAAAATCCTATTCAGCGTTTGTTTGTCGGAGGTGTTGCTATAGGAATAATGCTATATTTTATTCCACCACTTTATGGTGAAGGATATGCTTTGATTAATAATTTGTTAGATGGCAATAATGCTGCGATATTTGAGAATTCTATCGTACAGAATTATTCTGAAAATATATGGATGATTGTTGCACTCCTGGTTGGAATTACAATATTTAAAGCAATTGCGATGACCATAACTTTTGCGGCAGGTGGTGTCGGGGGTATTTTTATTCCTACTTTAGTAATGGGAAGTGCAATGGGAAATGTATACGCAAAGGTTATTAATCATTTGGGTTTGGGTTTTTCTATATCAGAATCCAATTTTACACTAATTGGAATGACGGGCCTTATGGCTGGGGTATTACACGCTCCTTTAACTTCTATTTTTTTGATAGCAGAAATTACAGGAGGTTATGAATTATTTGTTCCATTAATGCTTGTTGCAGCTCTATCATTTACCATTACTAGATACTTTGTGCCGCATTCAATTTATACTTCTGAATTGGCAAAAAAAGGCGAACTTATCACACATGATAAAGATAAAAATGTAATAATGATGATGGATTTTAATAAGTTGATAGAAACAAATTTTGTTTCTGTTTATCCTGGGCAATCATTGGGAAGTATGCTCAATAATGCAGTTGCAAAATCCAGCAGAAATATTTTTCCGGTTGTAAATGAAAAGAAAGAGTTTTTAGGAGTAGTTCTATTGGATGACATACGTGATGTTATGTTTAAGAAAAAATTATATAAAAAGATGACCGTCAGACAGTTTATGCACGCAGCTCCTGAAATTTTATACCATGATTTAGACGATGGTCACAGTGTGATGAAAAAATTTAAAGACAGTGGCGCTTGGAACTTGCCGGTGGTAAAAGATGGGAAGTATTTTGGTTTTATATCACGTTCTAAGATGTTGACAGCTTATCGCAATAAATTAATTGAAGTGAGTCTCCAATAAGCGCTTGCTTTGTGAAAAAGGAGGTTTAGATAAAAAACCTGTATAAATGCTTGTTAATTAAAAAGTTTGTTTACATTTGTCCTACGCTATCAATTAACTACTCGATAGAACACATCTCATTAAATATATAAAAGAAATATTTTCTTATAATAATAAAGACAATCACTTCTTGTCATAAATAATAATAATTACATAAATATCTATGTTAGAAATTTCACAACTCAAGGAAAAAAGCCTTGTTGAATTAAAAGATTTAGCAAAGCAAATGGGAGTTCCTAAATACACCCAATTAAAAAAGTTAGATTTAGTTTATAAAATTTTAGATTTTCAAGCTTCAAATCCAACCAAAAACACTGAATCTCCTTCAAGAAGAATAAATCCTTCTCAAAAAAAGGTTGAAAAGAAACCGGAACAAAAGACAAAATCAGCAAAGTCTCAAAAAGAAGATCAGAGTAAGAAAACAGAGTACCCAAGAAAAAGAAAGAAACATGTAGTAAAAGAATCTCCTAAATCAGTATCTGACAACAAAGAAAAATTTGAAGATAAAAGGGCTTCTGATACAAAGAAAAATGAGGTACAGCAAAAACAACAACCTCAACACAAACCACCTCAACACAAGCAAGAACACAAGCAAGAACACAAGCAAGAACACAA
>JAOZTK010000032.1:0-6538 GCA_029942185.1 Flavobacteriaceae bacterium | reverse complement strand
AACACAAGCAAGAACACAAGCAAGAACACAAGCAAGAACACAATAAGTTTAAGAAACAAAAACAACCACATCCTAAAAAGATAGTCGGGAATAATGTAAATCAACAAAAACAAGTACACAAGCAAAAAGAGGCTGAATATGAGTTTGATGGAATAATTGAAAGTGAAGGAGTTCTTGAGATGATGCCGGATGGATATGGTTTTTTACGATCATCAGATTATGACTATCTATCTTCTCCTGACGATATTTATGTTTCACAATCTCAAATAAAACTCTTTGGGTTGAAAACGGGTGATACTGTAAAGGGAATAGTACGACCTCCAAAATCTGGAGAGAAGTATTTTCCACTTATTCGCGTTTCAAAAATAAATGGTTTAAATCCAAATATTGTAAGAGACCGTGTTGCTTTTCAGCATTTAACACCGCTTTTTCCTGAAGAAAAATTTGATTTAGCAACGGGTCGTAAAAGTATATCGAGTCGTGTGATAGATCTGTTTTCACCTATTGGAAAAGGGCAAAGAGGAATGATTGTAGCGCAACCTAAAACAGGTAAAACAATTTTACTTAAGGATATTGCGAATTCTATTGCCGCTAATCATACCGAAGTGTATCAAATAGTATTATTGATTGATGAGCGTCCGGAAGAGGTAACCGATATGCGACGTAGTGTACGCGCGGAAGTTATCGCTTCAACTTTTGACGAGCCTGCAGAGAAACATGTTAGAGTGGCAAATATTGTTTTAGAAAAAGCTAAAAGATTGGTAGAAAGTGGTCACGACGTAGTGATTTTACTAGATTCTCTTACGCGTTTGGCAAGAGCTTATAACACTGTGGCACCTGCATCTGGAAAAATATTATCTGGAGGTATCGATGCCAATGCTTTACACAAACCAAAACGTTTTTTCGGTGCTGCTAGAAATATTGAAGGAGGCGGCTCTTTGACAATTATAGCCACTGCTTTGACCGAAACCGGTTCTAAAATGGATGAAGTTATTTTTGAAGAATTTAAAGGAACAGGGAATATGGAGTTGCAATTGGACAGAAATATATCCAACCGACGTATTTATCCGGCCATTGACCTTATCAAATCCAGTACGCGAAGAGACGATTTATTGATGAATCCAAAAACTGTGCAACGCATGTGGGTTTTACGTAAATATTTAGCTGATATGAACCCGGTTGAAGCAATGAGTTTTATCAATGATAAAATAAAATTCACAAATTCTAATGAAGAATTTTTGATGTCGATGAATGGATAGAACCCACCTTTTTTTATCGCTTTTATCCGATAAAATATATAAGACAACTTCTATAAAAAAGCTCCCTAAATATCAACATATTTAGGGAGCTTTTTCAATAATACTATAGATTTTATTCTTCGTTTAGTAAGTCGGTATGTAAACCACACTCCGTTTTATTGGTCCCGGACCATCTGGCTGATCGTTTATCGGATACATCAACTTTTTTAGTGCAAGGAGCACAACCAATACTTTGATAACCTTGCTTGTCTAGAGGATGTTCAGGGAGTTGAAATTGATTTCGGTAGGCTATTATTTTTTTTGTATCCCAGTCCAGCATGGGGTGAAAACGAATCGTATCAAATGGAGCAGATTGCTCAGTTTTCATATTCTTTCTTGTAGCAGTTTGGTCCGCTCGAACACCACTTATCCATACATCGTATTGCTTAAGATAGGATTCTAAGGGTTTGGTTTTATTAATATAACAACAATGATCAGGATCACTGACATAATAAAACTGTCCTTTGGCATCCTTTTGTTGACTGTCAGGAGAAGGAGTTGCGTTGATAATATTTATTCCTAAAAGTGCGGCTATTTTATCTCTAAATGATAGCGTTTCAGGAAAGTGATAACCAGTATCAATAAATATAAAATCGACTTTTACTTTTGAAGTACTTAAAATATGTAATAGTGGAATACTATGTGTTTGAAAAGAAGAACTCACAAAAATCTTTTTCCCGGATGATGCGTATTGATCCAGTTGATTTTGTATTTCTAATAAGGTCATTCTTTTTAAATTTAGAATAATTTACAAATGATAGTATTCCGCTATTTCAGCGGGCTCTGAGATTAAATACCATTTACTTATAGGATGCTTCTACAAATTCTTTATAACTGATGTCTTTTTTCTTGTACTTTAAATTTTCTTTGTAGAAATCGAGTAATTTTTGACTCATTAATTGTTCTGAAAGACGTTTTGTTTCCTCTTGATTGGAAAGTACGTTTTCTATCACCGGTTGCAACATTTCGTCACTTAAGTGTTGTTGTCCGTATTGCATAAATTGAGCTGTAACCATCTCTTTTGCAAAGGCTTTTAATTCGTCATACGTTATTTTTATATCGTGTTCTTTAGCAATTTGTCCTTCGATAAGTTGGTAACGTAGTCCTTTTTCAGAACGTTCATATTCAGCAACTGCTTCTTCTTGGGACAATTCTTTTTCAGTACCTACTCGTAGCCATTTCTTTAGAAATTCGGAGGGCAAATCAAATTTTGTATTTTCAATTAGGTAATCAGAAGAAGCATTTAAGAATTGTTGATCTGTTTGGTTTTGAAATTGTTTTTCCGCACTTTTTTTAATTTCTTCTCGTAAATCTTTCTCGGATTTAACCTTGTCTTTGCCCATTAACTTATCAAAAAAATCTTGATTGAGTTCTGCTAATTCCATTTTGCTAACTTCGGTAATTTTAAAGCTAACAGGAACATTAAAACCGTGCGCATCATCATGGTCAAGAAGCAATGCATGCATTAAATCATGATCGTCTTTAAATAGATTTTTAGTTTTCAAGTTTAGAACATCACCCACTTTTTTCCCTAAAAACTTTTTTAAATTTGTCTTGCCTTTTATTTGATCTAAGTCAATTGTCGCATTGTTTTCTTTTTGTGCGCCTTTGTACTCAAATATAAAATCTCCGACGATTCTACCATCTTCAACTACTTCTTTTTGAGAGACAAGTTTTCCGTATTGTTTTCGCATTTTAATTAGCTCATCATCGATAAAACTTTTGTCAGCAACAATATTATTTAGCGTAACCTTCTTTTTTGTGTCAAGATTAATTTTAAATTTCGGAGTCATTCCCAATTCAAAATCAAAAACAAATTTTTCATCTTCCCAAGAAAAATTTTCATCAGGTTTGGGAAGAGGTTGACCGAGAATGTCTAATTTTTCTTCGCTCAAATACTTGTTTAAAGCATCTTGTAAAAGTTTATTTACTTCATCAACAATGATTGATCTTTCATATTGTTTTTTGATCATTCCCATAGGGACAAAACCTTTACGAAAACCGGGAATAGAAGCTGTTTTTTTATAATCTTTTAAGATTTTATCTACTTTTTCTTGGTAGTCCTTTTTGTCAATTTCTACTGTTATCACAGCATTTAATGTATCGATATCGTTCTTTGTAATATTCATTATTCATCTTTTAAATCAGAGCGCAAAAATAATGATTTAATTTGAAAACTAGCCAATTAGAACCTTAAATAATTTGGCGGTAAAAAATATTTTAAAAAGGCTTGTTATTTTGTCTGAAATTTACATCAATCAGCCATTTGTTGCTGCAATGTAGTTTTATTATTCAAGAGCATATACTGATATACTTGCATGTTTGCTTTTGCATATTCCATCATTTCGGTTGCTTTTTCCTGATATTTTTCAGTATAATTGGTTTTATCTCTATTTATGTACTTATATAATTTGAAGCTATTAGTCTCTTTTTTCAATATTAAGTAGTTTTGCTTATCGATTACACCTATTTTATCATCATCATTTATAATTGTATAAGGTCTTTTCCTGTTTATTAAATCAACGCCTAGTGTATTGTTGATATAGGGTAATTTTAGGATACCCATAATTGTTGGAAAGATATCTATTTGACCACCGATAGCACTGATTACCTTATTTTGTTGTAAGATAGTTGGCGCGTAAAGAATTAAGGGTGTATGATGATAATTTAAGGCAATATCATAAGTAGCATTGATAGGAACTCCATGATCGGCAACAAAAATAAATAGTGTGTTGTCAAACCATTTTTTCTTTGAACTCAATGTAATAAACTCATGTAGCGACCAATCGGCATATTCGACAATTTGCTGTTTAATATTTTTAGTTTTTGGGCTAAAGTATTCCGGGATAAAGAAAGGGCCATGATCACTTGCAGTCATATAAGTGATGAAAAAAGGTTTGTTTTTTTTACTGAGTTTATCTATCAATGGGATAGAATATCTAAACATATAATCATCGGGAACTCCTAAGGTAGTTTTTATTTCGGAACTCGGATAATCCTTTTGGCTTATGATATTTTGAAAATCATTTTCTCTTAAAAATCCTTCTATATTGTCAAATTGACTATCGTGTGTTGTAAAATAGGTAGTAGTATATCCGTTTTTTAAAAGCACACTACTCATTCCGTCATATTTTTTTATTTGTTTCATCGGGTGTTGTCTGTACAGTGCGGGAAAAGAAAAGAGTGAGCTAAAAACACCGTTGAATGTGTGTTTTCCGGCTGAATAGATGTTTTCAAAATAGTAGGAATTATTGGACAAACTATCGAGGAATGGTGTTAACTTATTTGTATTTCCATGTCGTTTCATTTTTGCAGCACTCATGCTTTCCATGATTATCAAAACAATATTTGGTCGTGCAGAAACGTCGGTATCGGGGATTATTTTACGAGCTATTGGCGAATTATATTCAGGATTCTTAATATTTAGATAGTGTTGTACTTTTTGTATTGCGATTTGATTATCCATCATATTCAATACTTTGTTTTTACGGTCTTTGCTGTCGATATAACTACGCATAAGAGTGAAAACAGGATTTAAACCAAGTTTGTTTAAAAATGAATTATCGGAGAAGTATGCGGTCCCTATCCGAATTGGTGATTTTTTTTGAATACGTCCCCGTATTCCTAAAAACATCAATGATAAAACAAGAATAGACAGAAAAATATTCAGGTAAATGTTTGGCCTATTGATACTGTTTTTTGTTTTAAAAATCTTTTTCAAAAAGATAAAAAAGAAACCTATAAAAGCTATAAGCGGAAAGATAATTAAAAAATATTTTGGCTCTTGATAGATCATGGGAAGCACAAAACCTAAGTTTTCAATCCATTCAAAGGCTCCAATTGAAAAGCGGGAATAAAAATGATTAAAATAAGGAATATCTGCTGCTGCTATGGCAAAAGAAAGGGAAAAGAGTATAAAAATCCAATAAAACAGAATTTTTTGTATCACAGCAGATGATTTATTAGAAATATCCAACGTGAAAAGTAATAAAGCGGGAATGAATAAGATATATCCGGAAATAACAATGTCAAAACGAACACCCATTATAAATGCTTGTGCGATTGTCAAAAAACTGACTTCATTAAAATTGATCCTATCCGTCTCCGTCAAAAACAGAATAAATCTAAAAGCAAAAAACACAGTAAGAACCAGAAAGTAGGTTTTGAGTATTAAAAGAATGCTGTGGTATTTTTTCATTCCGTATGGGTGTATTTAATGCTGTTTGTTTTACTTAGATCCTCCTCAATTTCTTGAATATTGCCAAGAGATGCATCATAATCGATTATAATATTTTGAATACCAAAATCAAGTACTTTTGAAATATTTTTGTGTGTTACACCGTATACAATTTTATTTTTAATCAAGTTATTCTTTTTTAGAAACAGCATGTGGTTTTTATCAATTTTTGACAAAAAACTAGCATAAAAATCGGGTTTAAAACTCTTTGGGATCCCGTAATGTAACCATTCTTTTCCTTTATTAAAACCTTCTAAAGCTATTTTAATAGTAGGATTTTTGCTTTTTAAATAGGCTAAAAACAAGATATTTTCATCAGCGATTATGATGTTTTTATGGTTTTTAAATTCCTTCATTAAAACGAGTAAACTATCTGCGATAGATTTTTTCGATTTTTTTATATCTAAGTAGAGTATTTTAGACGTTTGACTTTGTTGTAAAAACTGCCTTAAAGTTAGAATCTTATTCTTTGTTTTCTTTCCTTTATAAAATAACGGCTTATCTCTTAAGTCTTTCCAATTTACGTCATGAATAGTGCAATCAAGGTCTAAAATACGTTTACAATTATCATCGTGAAAAACAATCAATTTCCCGTCTTTTGTGCAATTGATATCGGTTTCAATAGCTTTAAAGCCTAGTTGCTCGCTTCGTTCAAAGGATTCACTGCTATTTTCCACACTTAAATCAGTAGCTCCTCTGTGAGCAAATACAATGGGTTTCCCTTGATTCAAAGTCGGATAGTCATCCTTACTGCCAAAACCGCCACCAAGTAGTAGGATTGTTCCAAAAATCAGAAGCAATATTACCACCACAAATCGTATTATATTTTTCATCAATTAAATAATTTCTTAATTGGATTACAAGTTTTTAGGATAAGATTTCGCCTTGTTGCTCACTGTTGTGATAACTACAAAAATTAGGGCGGGTTTTATTTTATCGTAAAAAACGGCGAAGTTCGGAAAAAAAATACGAAATTCAATAAATAAATTATTTGTTTTAGGTT
>JAOZTK010000031.1 GCA_029942185.1 Flavobacteriaceae bacterium | reverse complement strand
TATCAAGCCTTATGTGATTGGGGAACCTAAAGAACAAAATATTTCAAAAGAAGAATCTGTTGTAAATAAAGAGGAGCTTGAAAGAGAAGCCCTAATGATTAAGAAAAAAAAAGCGGATTTATTGAAAAGAAAGAAAGACGCTAAAAAGTAAACAATCGCATAATTAAAAAATTACTTTATCAAAAAGATTATAACTCAGTTCCTCTATGTGCACAAGCACCTATTAACTGTTTAAAATAAAAGTTGTTGATTATTAACAGAACACAATCCGCCTATGAGTCAGGCTCTTATGATCTATTTTGACAATCTGATTACTAGTGTTGTAGGTTTATCTACTCCAGTTAACACCAACTTATATTTTTTGCGGATTTTGCTAAAAAACTTTTCGGAATTTGCGTGAAACAGAGAATATCTTTGTGTAGCTCTGTGCCTTCTCCGTGCTCTTTGTGAAATGGCCATAATGCAGTCCATACATTGGACACACCTTATTCTATAGTAAAAATCAAACCTTTTTATAATTCGCTACCTAAGGGCAGGGAGTTCAGTTATGAATTGTCGGTTGCCCATCTTTAGCCCCTAACGGAACAAATATTTCAAATAAATTCTTATGATTTACAGATTAACTTTTTCTGTCATGTGATATGCATCACGATATCTTATGTTTTATATCACATCTACTTTTTACATATTACACTTAAAATAACCTAACTTTATATGTTGAAAAATAGTTATTAATCATTCAAATTTGATAGTATGAGAACTAAAGAGTTTTTTGTCAGGTTGTGTGTTATTTTACCGATTGCGCTTTGGGGTGTTTTTCTTTTTTTGATGATTTTTGGGATTGCAGCTTATTTGTTAGGAGCGGAATCGTGGTTTTATTGTACAATTTATTGTAAAGTGGGAATAGCACTTTTTCTTATTGCAACAATTGCAGTTACCTTGGTTCAAGCAAGGGTTTGCAGTAGAAAGTGAATAAGGTGTCCTAAAATGTACTGTTTCTAGTCTTCAATATAAAACCGCCAGGCACAATAATAATCTTCCGGATGAGGGTCCGGTGGACAGGAGATGACTGTTGTTTTAATTCGACTGTCAATTGCTTCTGCAAAAGTCGTGTATTCCACCAAACCACCTGATTTACAGGGGTAATCATCTAAGCCTTTTCTTTTTCTAGCTACTTGTACTCTACATTCATTCATCTGAAATGTCATACTTTTTTCAGTTACATCAGAAAATGATTGCTTATTCACAAATGCATAAAGTCTGAATTCCAGTGCTCTTTTTAACCCTGCTATTCCCGGGTTTTTGCCTAGTTTTAAAAGTCTTTTAATAGACCAAGCTTCCATTGGGGAAAACTGTCCCCAACACGAATCGTTACATCGCTTTGCATCATTCATTCCTTTTGTAAACTCAACAGCCTGAAACCACACACCATCGTTTACCAACCAGTTAATTCCCATGCCATCACGTAGCGATTCCAGTTTATGGTCACTCAGTTGTAATAAGGGTTCAGGAATACCATCCACTACATTAAAATCCAAAATCTTTGCCAACCTTTTTAATTGAATGCCACGACTCTTTTCCCAGGCTTCATCTAGAACTTCAAATGCTTTTTCTCGTCCAAATTGGTGTTGTATTTCCGAAAACCATAAGAAATGATGCATCATGGTTCGATGAAAGAAATCCATAATCAAAAGTGCATTTTCTTCTTTACTGAGGTTTTTATTGTCTGTGAATTGTTCCATTTTTATTGTGTATTTATACTGATTCAGTTTGCTGTAAAGATAGTAATTTTCTATTTTTTATACGTATTAAATAATTCATTTTAGTATGTGATAATTTCAAAGTGCCAAATGACACTTTTATTGTTTATAAAATTATAAAATACTATTTTTATTGACCTACGATACTCATATTTTGTTTGATTTTTGGGAACTTCTTACAGTTGAAAAATGTTTTGTATTTCTTTAGAATATGTTTGCCCTAAAATTAGGTTCAAACAATAAGACTAACTAAATTTTAAATTGTATTTTCGCAAACGATTAGCTTACTTTTGAGTAAAAAAAGCGCGTACGAGTCTAAAAGACAGAGGATTGTTTAAACGCGAATTTTGTTGCTCAAAAAAACAAAAATCCAAACAAATGAAATATCAATTATTTATCGCCTTCTTTTTTATAAGTTTTTTCTCTTTTTCACAAAAGAATAATACTGAATTGTTAAAGGCACAAGATCAAATTAACACGTATAGTGATGTGTTTTTTAAGTTTCCGGTTCAAAATGCATCCGAGATTAATAAATTACCCGGCTTTATTTCTATAGACAGTAAAACAAAGATCACTAAAGATATTGTTTATGCTTATGTACATAAATCGAGATTTGATGATTTATTGGCTTTAGAAATTCCCTTTGAAGTCGTTGCTAAAACAAAAAATGCAAAAGCACTAACCATGGCTACTACGGTTGGCGAAATGGTAAATTGGGATCGCTACCCAACCTATGATGTTTACATGCAAATGATGCAAGATTTTGCAACTAATTATCCCGCAATTTGTCGCTTAGAGAGTATTGGTACCTCACAAAATGGGAGAGATATTTCCGTTTTAAGGATAACTGATAATCCTGATGATGATGAAAATGAACCCGAATTTTTCTATACAGGGCAAATGCATGGAGATGAAATCGTTTCTTATATTATGCTACTTCGATTAGCAGACTATCTATTAGCTAATTATGGTTCCAATTCGCAAGTAGATAATTTAATTGATAATGTTGAAATTTGGATAAATCCACTTGCAAATCCCGATGGTACTTATCAAGGAGGAAATAATACGGTATCCGGTGCAATGCGAAGTTTGAATAATGGTGTTGACCCCAATAGAAATTTTCCGGCACCCGGTGATGATCATCCAGATGGAAATGCGTGGGCACAAGAAACAGTTGATATGATGACATTTGCCGATACACACAACATTGTGTTATCATCTAACATACACAGTGGAGCAGAAGTAGTAAACTATCCATGGGACACATGGGTAAGTGCAGTAAGGATACACGCTGATGACGATTGGTGGCAATTTGTTTCTCATGAATATGCGGATCAAGTTCATGTAAATTCGTCAGGGTATATGACAGGCTATAATAATGGCATTACCAATGGAGGAGATTGGTATGTAATTGACGGAGGACGCCAAGATTATATGACTTATTTTAAACAAGGAAGAGAATTTACACTAGAATTATCGGATGCGAAGTTTTTAGATGCTGCTGTATTACCGGCTCATTGGAATTACAATTACCAATCTTTATTGTTGTATATGGAACAATCCTTATATGGTATAAGAGGGATTATTACCGATGTTGTAACAGGAGAGCCAATAGAAGCAAAAGTGGAAATAGTAGGACATGACGACGATGTTTCTTTTGTATATAGTAATTTGCCTGTAGGAAATTATCATCGACTTATATACGAAGGAACTTATACGGTTACAATTTCAGCTCCTTGTTATGTTTCGCAAACTTTTTCAAATATTTCGGTCACAAACTATCAAACAACACTATTAGATGCACAACTCATAGCCTCAGGGTTTTCTTCTGTTTTTGAAACAGAGGATACAGTCGTTCAATTAGGGGAATCAATCGATTTTACAGATGTTTCCTGTGGGAATCCAACTTCTTGGAATTGGACTTTTGAAGGAGGAATACCTAGTACTTCAACCGATAAAAATCCGATGAATATTACTTATAATCAAACTGGAACTTTTGATGTCAGCCTTACTATTTCTGATGGAACCAATACAGATACGCAAACAATAGCTGATTATATATCGGTCAATAATGAGTTTGCAATGGAAAATTCAACGATAACAACTTGTCAGGGGATTTTTTATGATTCAGGAGGAAATTCAGCATCTTATCAAAGCAATGAGGATTACACCATGACGTTCTTACCAGTAGAATCATATGGAAAAGTTATTTGTAATTTTCTGTCTTTTGATATTGAAGATGATTATGCGTGTGATTATGATTGGTTAAAAATATATGATGGAGAAGATATTACTGCTTCATTAATTGGCACTTATTGCGGTACTGATTCTCCGGGGGAGATTACAGCAGATAACACAAGTGGTGCGCTTACTTTTGTATTTCATTCAGATTCTTCGGTAAACGGGGCGGGTTGGGAAGCAGAAATTAGCTGTGATAATTCAGTAAGCGTTGATAGTATAGAGATAAAAACTGTAAAACTCATTCCTAATCCTGCAAATGATCGATTAAAAATACAAACTGAAAAACAAATTTTGGCAATACAATTGTTCAGTTTAGAAGGTTCAAGCATTTTACATAATTTATACAATGCTAAAAAGGAGGTCATTCTTGATGTAAAAGAAATTCCTTCAGGTATATATGTAGTAAAAGTATATACAAAATCGGGTGTTTATGCATCTAAATTGATCAAAATATAATCAGTAGCATTTAAAAAGAAAACCGAGCGCCAACCGGTGCTCGGTTTTGTTATACAGTTCCGGTACATCTATTAATTATTCCCATTCAATCTTTCGAGATACATACATCACAGTAGCTAAGATTGAGAATAAACCAATACTTCCTATGAGCAAGGCGTAGCTTTGTTGTTTGATTATTACAAAGATAAAAGCATATAATGTACTGAGTGAAATGCCTATAAACAATGGGAATTTCCAAATTCTAAGGATGGATTTAGAATACAAAGTAATGAGTGTAATTACTGCAGTACTAGAAATTAAGTAAGCTTTTGAAAAATCACTATGCTCAGATATTGATACGAGTAATACGTAAAAGATAACCAATGCCAAACCAATCATAAGATATTGGAAAGGATGTATCGAAATCTTACTTAAGGTTTGGATTAAAAAGAACAACAAAAATGTCAAGGCAATCATAAGATATCCATATTTTGCCGAACGTTCATTTTGTTGATAATTGTCAACCGGGATAAAGAAATTAACACCATAAGAATACTTGTCCAAATTGGGTAAATTTTTAAATTTTTGTGGAAAAGGGCGATTCATTTCTAGAACTTTCCAGTACGCATCAAAGCCATCTTTTTTTAATTTGTCCGAATTATAGGGCAAGTATTCTCCATCAAAAGAGGAATCCAACCAATTAGATTTCAAATGCATTCTTGTCTCTTTTCCTATGGGTATAATATGAAAACGTGAATTGCCACTTGCATTGTAGTCCATATCAAAAGAAATGCTATCAATTTTAAACAGTTTTTTGCTGTTGAATGATTCTGTTTCAATAGTGTAGTAAGAACTAGTTTGTTGCTCATTTTGTGTATCATTAAAACCATCGGACTTCTCTAATTTGGATTTAAACGATAAATCTAAATCGCTTAAATGCATCAGTATTTCATCATTTAAACCTTTAAGATTCGTTGTTTTAAAGAGGATTTTTGATTTGTCCCATAAAATGTCTTCATCAGAGATTCCTAAAAAATCAAAATTAGGCTCTGTGAAATTACCACTAATCGCAATTTCTGTTTTGTAAACAGCTGTTTTATAAATACCTCTTTTTTTGATTTCCGAATTGATTGATCCGTCATAATTTAACTGGTTCGGGAAAAAGTAAATATGCTTTGTTTCCCTCTTTTTTTTAATAATTTTTTTTTGTTTAGTTTTATCATCCACTACAATAGTTTTATCATAAATAACGTACGGAACTTTTAGAATAGGACCATATAATATGACTTCGTTACCCCAGCTTTTATTTATTTCAGAAACAACGGAGCTTTGTCTTAGTTTTCTTTCAATAATCAAATTTTTAACGTACGCGAGTGGTATGAGTAAGCCAAATATTAAAACCGCTATCACTAACATGTTTGTAAAAGAAGACTTTAGTAATGATTTTTTAGTGCTTTTCTGTTTTTTTGAATTTTCCATTTTGTTGAATGTTTTTATTTTAATTTATTGATAAATCGTGACACTTATTTATTTATTTTATGTGTCCAAACCGCATCATATGCAAATAGCCAACCTTGATCTACTAAATATCTAAACGTTCCTTCTTCTATTCTAAACTCTAATGGATATTTGAGCATTGTAGAACGACATCTTTTTGGATATGTACAAGGTACAGTAACTCTATACTCTGTAAAGTCTTTTGTTCGTTCTACTTCATAGGTACATATATTCAATGCTAAAGCTACTCTTGCTTCTTCGTTATGCATTTTATAATGTTTCTGTTTCCAACGCACTTCACCTTTATTACTTCGCTTAAAAGCATCGGTAAGCATTTTTGACTCCATAAAGAAATCACTTTCCCATTCTTTAATTCCATCATCATCTGGCACCATCATTAGTAAACATTCTATAGCAACTTCAGGATATAACGGTGCCGCTACTACAGACATAGTTATACCTTGTCCATAAATATTCCATTTCTCAATAGTGTTTAAATGTTTACCAGCACTTATACGTTCTTGATACGCTGCTGTTGTATTATTCATCTTTGGCAATGTTATAGGCAACATTAAGATATACATTATAAAACCTATTAAAATAGGTACTGTTGTATATCTTAACTTTTTCTTTTTAAATGTAAGGTATAAACCTATTGCTGATAAAATAGCTAATAGATATCCGACTAAAAATCCAAATGTAATATTCCATATAATAAATGGAATTGCGAATAGTGCTATTATAAACACTATAATCTTTTTTAATTTATTCATTAGTTTGTTTGTTTATTTAATTTTATATTTTTAATGATTTATCATCCCATATTAATACAGGGTTACTAGTTGATATCAACCCAATTTCTGATAAAGAATACGCCAAATGCGATAACTTGTCCCCAAATTCATTGAAGATAGTATAGCGGTTATTTAACTGAGTGTAAGTTAAATATAGTTTGTCCCGTACACCTGTAATTACGTGTACATGTTCTTCAAATACCTCTATGGAATGAACCATAGAGGTTTCTTTATTTATACCAGTTAATCTTTCAGCCATTAGGTGGATTACTTTGTTGTTCTTTGATTAGGTTCTTAGTATAATCAATGGTAGCTTGATCATGGTCTTCTTTAGTAGGTTCTAACTCTAACACAGTTTTAGCTATAATTGTACTAATATAATCAGGAGGAACTGGCATTACATCATAATACTTAGATAATTTTGCTAAAGCAGCAAGTTCTTTTTTATGTATAGAGTTTGCATTAGGACCATACATTAAGATGGGTTTACCCCTAGATCCAAGTATTATAGTATTTTGTAAAATTTCTACAGTTCCCATTTTATTTAAATAAGACATAGAACCTGATCTACTTGAGGTTTCTGAACAAGATGTAAGGCCTATAGATAAAGCACCAAGAACTAAAACAGGTACTAAGTGTTTACTAAAGGTCCACCATACGCCTAATATTATAACTAAGCTAATGTTTAAGAACATCAATGTTTCATGTGCTCTGAGAGTAGGTGATGCAATTGAAGTTGCAAATAGTAGTAACCATACTATAGTTACTACATTTCTTACTAGTTCTTCCTTGGTTATAAGTGTTATTACACCTATAACGAGTGCAGCAGTTGTTGAAATTACTGAACCGATGTTGAATATTGTTTCCATTTTTTTATTTTATTTATAATTTTTGTACAGTGTTGAGGTGCGGGACACTGTTAACTGTTTTCTTTAGTCCAAACTGAAATGACGTACTATTAAAATGATAATGAATGTGATTGTCAGTACTATAGCCTTGGCTATTGTATCATGATTTTCATCGCTCATCATTTCGAGTTAGCGGTTTCACAACTTGTTTCTAGTAGTAGTATTACTGAACTCAGGTTTAGGGTTACTTTAATTTTGTTTGTTTTCATAATTGTTTAAAGGGTTTTGTTTAATGAATCTTTCTTAGCTTTAGTTATACTTTTTCTATCAACTCCAGAATTGTAAAGTGCACTTTCTTATTTATTAGGTGCAATCTTTTCTCTAGGGGTAATACGGGATAGTTATTTACCTGAGTTTCTACAAATGACACTACGGGCAAAAGATTGTAGTAGCGTGCGATACGTGCTATTAAATGCAGTACAACTGCTTGTTTTACATGTTTATGCATCTTGGTTTGGGGTTTAATTCGTTTAAATCTATTGTTATCAAGTTTGTGTTCTTTATTGCTGACAGTAGTGGGCTTTTCTTTAGTTGTTGCAACTTCTAAGGTTTTAATTATTCTTCTCATTTTGTTATATAATGTTTGTTAATAGTTAATAAAAGTACTTTGAAAAACAAAGTTTAAATACAAAAAAAAATTATAGATTGATTAAAGCTTCTAAAGCTTTTATGTGCTTTTTAAAAGCAAATTTACCTTCTTTACTGATTGCATATTGTGTATTTGGTTTTTTATTTATGAATTGTTTAATGCTCATAATGTAGCCTTCTTTTTCTAAATATTTTATATGACTGGCTAAATTTCCATCTGTAACACCTAGTAATTCTTTTAGTCGTGTAAATTCAGCAGTATCATTCACCATCAGAATACTCACGATTCCGAGTCGTACCTTATGGTCAAATGCTTTGTTGATATGTTGAATTATGCTTTTGATTATATGTGTTGGCTATTGCATTAAGACGCAATGCTATTTTTAATTGATTAATACTAGTGGTTGGTTTTTGTTTCTCTTTTAAAATACATGATTCCACCATAAACAATATGTAAAATTCCAAATCCAAAAGCCCAAAAAAACAAGTCGTATCCCGTGCAAATAACGGCAAGTAATCCTAAAACTATATCAATAACACCCAGATATTTAACGGTGTCTAAGGTAAATTTACTAATGTTCACTAGTGCGAGACCATAAAAAATCAAGCTAACAGGAACTATAAGGTCATAGAGCTCACGGTACAATAAAATTAAAATAAGAAAACCACCAGTGACTAAGGGAATCAAAAAATGAAGTAACATATATTTAGTGGTTTGATCCCACATGTTTTCACTATTTTGAATTGCTTTTTTACGAGTAATAATATAGGAGGTTACAACAGCTAAATACGCAACACTAAAAGCGATGATAACTAGTTTTAATATTAATTCCGTATTCCCGGTTGAATGTAATAGAGAGTAATCGGATTTATTTTCTAGCAATAAGTAGGCGATACCTGACCCTATCAATGCATAAACTCCGGACCATATACCAACGGAACCTGTTAAAGAGAGAAAACGACTAGAACGACTCATCAATTTTTTGATTTCGTTTAAATCATTTATATAATTTTTATTAGACATATTAAAAGGACTTTGAAATGCAAAGTAACAACATTAATCTTAAATGACCAAATACTTTTTACTATTTATTAATATTATTTTCCGATAAAAGATATTCGCCCGCTTTGCTACTAGATTTTAGATAACTTATTGAAAATTTTATAATCAGCATTTTACAACGAATATTGGTGCTAAGTTTTATATTATCTACAAAAAATAGTACAAGTAATGAATAAACATGGTGTCCTTAAAAAAAAAGATACTATGATTCCAGTAAAAAAGTTTCAAATGATAAAAGTTTGAACCGCTAAAGAAGTTCGCGTCTTTATCTTGTTAACTGTAATCAAGCTCGCGTTATTATTTATCGATTGTTATTTATAGTATTTCAACTAAATAATTAGGATTATTTTTTTCGCCAAACAAAGAAAAAGAATACAGCTGCTGCAAGAGCACCATAAATATCGAGTAGCATGTCTTTTTGAGCATCCCATACATCGCCTTGAGAACCTAAAAAGGCTGCACCGGATGCACCACCTTCTTTTATCGCATAAATCATTTCTATGGCTTCGTATAAAGCGCCCCAAAAACCTAATGCAAATACACCAAATAGGGCCGCTGTAAATAAATTGGTAATGTACTTTTTTCTATAAGTAAATTCGGCTAGGGGATAAGCAAAAACTCCCACAAAAAAGTGTCCGACTCTATCAAAGTTATTACGTCCTGTAGGAAATAAAAAATCAAAATTGAATATTGCCAGTAAATCATTAAAAAAGTCAAAGGGAACTAACTCAAAGGTGTAATGGCCTCCTATGGTGTGTAACGATATAAAAAACCACATCAAAAAATAAGAAATATTCGAGAATTGAAATTTATTATAAGTAAAAACCAATAACAAAACAGGAATAACAACAGGAATGTTTTCTACTACCCAAACGGATCTGTCAAAAGGATTAATTGCACAGCGTGTAAATAAAATTATATAAAGTACAAGTAGGAGTAGTGGTACAAAGTTATCTGATCTTTTCATGGGTTTGTTATGTGATTTCACGTACTAAAATAATTATTTTAAAAAAACATTTTTCTATAAGCACTCCCAATTTATTAACAACCGATAATCTCACGCTCAAAGTGACAGGCAATAAGTGATAAATAGCTCTTAATGAATTTATTCTTTCTAATCATAGAATACAGTTTACTACTCAACCTCTTTTGGATACGCTAAAAAATATTTGACTTTAACACTTGTTAAGGCTGTGGAATTAAACTGGGAATCAACTGATAACCACTCCTTTACACTGCCGTCTTTAAGTACTACTTTAATCCCTCCATTTTCGGTATTATAGGCTTGACTACGGACTTCTCCTTCAAAGACAAAGTAGTCGAGATTTATATGAGACATGCCGTCTAGCTTTCTTGTTCTTTCTTTAATATCGTTTATATAATGCATAGAAAATTTAGTGTCACTAAGCAGGATTCGTGGTAGTTTTCTTTGTATAATCATCTTAGATAAAGAAGATAAAATAGCATCTTCATCTTGTTGCCACTCTTTAATAGCTGACCAAACATCATAATCATCGAGTAAGGCAAATTGTTCTAAAAATGTATCCTTTTCTGTGGATATTACAGATTCACCACGTATAAAATACAAAAGATTTTTACTTCCCGAAATGGAAATTCCTCGCTTAGCAAGTTCTCTCGCACGTTGCAATATACGTATCAATAATTGTTCGGCAAGCAGACCTGTTTTGTGTAAATAAACTTGCCAATACATAAAGCGTCTGGACAGTAAAAATTTTTCAATTGAATAAACTCCTTTCTGCTCAATAACCAGTTCATCATTTTTAACGTGTAACATTGCAATTAATCGATCAGAATTAATACTTCCTTCAACCACTCCTGTATAGAAACTATCTCTTTTTAGATAATCCAATCGATCCATATCAAGTTGGCTCGATATCAACTGATAAAAAAACTTTCGTGGGTGTTGATTCTTGAAAATTTGAACAGCTAATGTTAAAGCCCCGTTAAATTTCTCATTTAAAGACTCCATAAAATATAAGGATAAGTCTTCATGAGACACTTGTGGAACAAAGAATTGTTCTAAGGCATGTGAAAAAGGACCGTGTCCTAAATCGTGTAATAAAATGGCTAAATACAATGCTTCTTCTTCCTTGTCATCAATAGCAACCCCTTTAAATCTAAGGACACGAACTGTTTTCTGCATTAGATACATACAACCTAATACATGGTGAAAACGTGTATGGTGTGCACCGGGGTAAACCAAATTTGACAATCCCATTTGCGATATACGTCGTAACCTTTGGAAATAAGGATGTTCAATAATATCAAAAATTAATGTGTTCGGAATTGTAATAAATCCGTAAATTGGGTCGTTAAATATTTTTAGCTTGTTTGTTTCCGTCACGGGTTAATTAGTTTATGTGAAAAGGGCCGTAATATATAGCGTCTGTACAAATTTTGCACGCTGCTAATAATTAAAATATTTATGAGTTAAAATGTTACAAATTATTGATTAATCCATGCATATGGCGTTCAGTATGTAACGAACAGCGTATAGCAAATAAAAAACAAAGATACAAATATGAATCAAATACATATATTATGGGTAGATGATGAGATAAGTTTATTAAAACCTCATGTTCTGTTTTTAGAAAAAAAGAATTATAAAGTAAGTACAGTTACCAATGGAGTTGATGCTCTTGATGCCATTGACGAAGTAAGGCATGATGTTGTTTTTTTAGATGAGAATATGCCAGGACTCAGTGGTTTAGAAACCTTAGTTCAGATCAAAGAAAAACGTCCCAATTTACCGGTGATTATGATTACAAAAAGCGAAGAAGAAAATTTGATGGAGGAAGCGATTGGTAATCAAATTACAGATTATTTAATAAAACCTCTTAATCCTAATCAAATATTATTGAGTCTTAAGAAGAATTTAGATCATTCAAGACTTGTCTCCGAGCAAACAACATCAAATTACCAACAGGAATTTCGAAAAATAGCAATGGATATGGCTGTAGTAAATTCCTATGAAGATTGGATTAGTTTGTATAAAAAGCTAGTGTACTGGGAAATACAATTAGAGAATATCAATGACTCAGGTATGTTAGAAATATTGGAGAGTCAAAAACAAGAAGCAAATACACAGTTTTTCAAGTTTATAAAAAAGAATTATAAAGATTTATTAAAAGATAGGGATTTGCTTTTTTCGCATAATTTATTTAAAAAAATTGTAGTTCCGCTACTTCAAAAAAAACCTACTCTGTTTATAGTCATGGACAACATACGCTATGATCAATTTAGAATTATGGAAAGCACCATAAATTTGTATTATAAAAAGATAAAAGAGCACGATTACTACAGTATTTTGCCAACTGCTACCCAATATGCTAGAAATGCTATTTTTTCCGGAATGATGCCATTAGATATGGAAAATTATTATCCAAAATATTGGAAAAATGATATGGATGAAGGAGGTAAAAATCTCTATGAAAACGAATTTTTAACAGATCAAATCAAACGATTGGATTTAAATATAAAACATGATTATTTCAAAATAACAAATTTGCAGAAGGGAAAACAATTAGCAGAGAATTTTCAAAAAATTAAAGACAATGATTTAACGGTAATTGTAATCAATTTTGTAGATATGTTATCGCATTCCAAGACTGAGATGGATGTTATTAAAGAATTGGCAAGTGATGATAAAGCATATCGTTCATTGACGCTGAGCTGGTTTAAGAATTCACCATTGCTTGAGATGGTTAAAAAAGCACAAAATATGGGTTTACAATTGGTCATTACAACGGATCACGGAACAATTAATACTCAGAATCCGACTAAAATTATTGGTCCTAGAGAGATAAGCAGTAATTTAAGGTACAAAACAGGAAGGAGCTTGTCCTATGAAGAAAAAGATGTGTACGCAACTCATAATCCGAAAGAAATTGGTTTACCACAAACAGCGATTAATGCGTCTTTTGTATTTGCTAAAGAAGATTTGTTTTTTGCCTATCCTAACAATTATAATCATTTTGTAAAATATTATAGAAATACCTACCAACACGGTGGCATATCTTTAGAAGAGATGATTATTCCTTGTGTAACCTATGAACCGAAGTGATTTTTGGTTTAGTAATATAATAGGTTTTAAACAAATTCTCGTACTTTTACCAGGTGAAATTTGATTATACTTTATTGGAAATAAACGAAGCCGCGCAGAAAATCATTCGTGCGAGCAAGCATCATATTCTCTTATTCTACGGGAGTATGGGAGTAGGAAAGACCACTTTAATTAAAGCGATTGCAACACAACTTGGCGTAGTTGATAATGTCAACAGTCCCACTTTTTCTTTAGTCAATGAGTATCGTGATAAGAATAACAAACCTGTTTATCATTTTGACTTTTATCGTATTGAAAGTGAAGAGGAAGCAATGGATATGGGAATAGAGGAATATTTTGACTCAGATGCGTATTGTTTAATCGAATGGCCTGAAAAAATCAAAAATTTAGTACCTTTAGACATTGTTTCTGTCACCATGCATAAAAAAGGGGATGGAAAACGTACGATCACACTTGAAAATTATGAGCCAAAAACCAAAAACCCCTTTCAGTAAAAGTGAATTGTTGCCCAAAGCAGAAATGCTTGAAGTGGCTAAGAGAAAAGGAAAACTAGTAATAGGTATTCCTAAAGAAACGCATTATCAGGAAAAAAGGGTTTGTTTAACACCCGATGCTATCGCTTCATTGACGGCACGGGGACATCAATTTATAATTGAAACCGGTGCCGGTGAAGGTGCAAATTACAGTGATCGCGATTATTCGGAAGCCGGTGCCAAAATAGCACAAAATAGAAAAGAAGTTTTTGAGTGCTCCATGCTACTCAAAGTAGAACCTCCTTCTGTTTCTGAAATAGCTTTAATAAACCCGCAAACTGTACTTTTTTCTGCTTTGCAACTAAAAGTGCAAAACAAAGCTTATTTTAAAGCCTTAGCTAAAAAACGAATAACTGCTTTGGCATTTGATTATATAAAAGATGAACAAGGTTCCTTTCCTATTGTAAAATCTCTTAGTGAAATTGCCGGTATTGCTTCCATACATATCGCTTCAGAATTGATGAGCAACGCCCATAAGGGCACGGGTTTGTTATTTGGAAATATCAATGGTGTACCTCCTACAAATGTCGTAATTTTTGGGGCAGGAAGTGTTGGTGAATTTGCAGCCAGAACTGCGATGGGTATGGGTGCAATTGTAAAAGTATTTGACAATTCAATTACAAAACTTCGAAATTTACAACAAATTTTAGGAGCTACTATTTTTACTTCGACATTGCAATCTAAAACTATTGAAAAATCGCTAAGACGTTGTGATGTAGCTATTGGTGCCATTCGCGGCAAATCACGAGCTCCTGTTGTAGTAACCGAAAGTATGGTGAAAAAAATGAAAGAAGGAGCGATTATTGTGGACGTGAGTATTGATAGAGGTGGTTGTTTTGAAACCAGCCAATTGACCAATCATACAAATCCGGTTTTTACCAAACACGGAGTTATACATTATGGAGTTCCTAACATTCCTTCACGTTATGCACGTACAGCTTCCGTTTCAATAAGTAATATATTTTCACCATTCCTTCAAAATATCGCAGATGAAGGTGGGTTTGAACAAGTAATCCGGTATGATAAAGGGCTCCAATCAGGTATGTATTTTTACAAAGGAGTTTTAACCAATAAAACCGTTGCAGACTGGTTTGATTTGCCTTTTAGAGATATTAATTTGTTGATTTTATAAAAATGAAGTAGTCAATTGTAGTGAAAATTAAATTGAAATATGCAGTTTGGAAAAATATTAGTTCATTTAAAATTAGAACTTATGAAAAGATATTTACTTGTATCGTTAGTAATGTTATCAGCTACTGTTTTTGCGCAATTTCCTCCGCCTCAAAATTTTGTATATAGTTATAGTTATATATCGCTTGATGATTATGGTATGTGCGCAGGAGAAATGTTAGAAGGGCCAGCATACTGTTCCTATTTTAGTTGGGATGAACCTGATACAACTGGGACTTCTGCAAGCTTAGATTATTATAATATTTACATTACAGATTTAGATTATGAAAATGAAATAATTATTGCTACAACGGAAATCTCACATGAAGTTGAAATGGGAATCATTGGACATATATGGGTTACCGCAGTGTATTCCAATCCTAATGGAGAGTCTGAACCATCAAATATTGAAACAAATACTGATTTGCCTATTTCATTAGATGAAATTAAAGTGCCTGAAAGTGATTTAGTGTATTATAATAGAGAAACGCAATTAATAGAGAAACGCAATAATAAATTGGTAATTAAAGAAATTAAAATTTATAATAGCAATGCTAAAGTATTAAAACAATCTAGATTTGAATTAAATAAGCTTAGTCTTATTGATTTAGTTGAAGGAGTATATATTTTAGAAATTATTACCGATAAAAAAGTTTTCTACCAAAAAATATTGAAATAAACTTAAGCTATATTAGCCATTGTTCAATTTTTCTTTTAAATAAAAAGCAGTATATGAGTCTTTTACGTTTACTAAATCCTCCGGAACTCCCTGAAACATAAGATTTCCGCCTTTTTTTCCACCTTCTTTCCCTAAGTCAATAATATAATCGGCAACTTTTATTAAATCCAGGTTGTGTTCAATAACGATGACCGTATGTCCATTTTCAATTAAGGCGTTAAAGGATTTGATGAGTTTATTGATATCGTGGAAATGAAGTCCGGTGGTTGGTTCGTCAAAAATAAATAAGGTTTGAGCGGATCTCGTGCCTTTTACTAAAAATGACGCCAATTTAATGCGTTGGGCTTCGCCGCCGGATAGGGTAGAGGATGCCTGTCCGAGATGTACGTAACCTAGTCCTACATCTAAAAGTGGTTGTAGTTTTTTTGTAATTCTTTGTTGTTGGTGTAAATCGAAAAATGCGATGGCATCTGCTACCGTAAAATTTAGAATATCACTGATGGATTTTTCTTTGTAGCGTACTTCTAATATTTCTTTTTTAAAGCGTTTACCGTGGCATGCTTCGCACTCAAGATGTACATCTGCCATAAATTGCATTTCAATAGTCACGGAGCCTTCCCCTTTACAAACATCACAGCGACCGCCATCTACGTTAAAAGAAAAATATTTTGCAGTGTAGTTGCGAATTTTTGAAAGTCTTTCGTTCGCAAACAAAGATCTGATATCATCGTATGCTTTTATATAGGTAACAGGATTAGATCGTGAAGATCTACCTATAGGGTTTTGGTCTATAAATTCAATATTTTTAATGCTGCTGAAACTTCCTTCTAAAGCGGTGAATTGACCTAATTTTTTTCCATAACCACCAATGTGTTTTTGCATAGCCGGATAGAGAATATTACTCACTAACGTGCTTTTACCACTACCGGAAACCCCGGTAACTACCGTTAAGCTATGTAATGGGAACTGCACATCAATACTTTTCAGATTGTGTTCTCTAGCGCCAATCACTTTTATATAGTCGTTTGTTTTTCTGCGTTTTTTTGGAATGGGAATTTCTAATTCTCCTCTTAAATAACGACCGGTAAGGCTATTGGATTTTATAATTGATCCAATCTTGCCTTCCGCAACAATCTCTCCACCCAAAGTGCCTGCTTTTGGCCCTATGTCGATGATATAATCAGCTTGACGCATAATTTCTTCGTCGTGTTCAACTACAATAACTGTATTCCCTAAATCACGTAAATGCTTTAAGACTTTGATGAGTCGCTCGCTGTCTTTGCTGTGCAATCCAATGCTGGGTTCGTCTAAAATATACATAGAGCCGACTAGACTACTTCCCAGTGAAGTAGCAAGATTGATACGTTGACTTTCTCCTCCGGACAAAGTGTTTGAGTTTCTGTTGAGGGATAGATAGTTTAAACCAACATCATTTAAAAAAGCAATACGTGTGTTGATTTCTAATAAAAGCCGTTTTGCTATGCTTGTATCTTGTTTACTTAGATTTAATTTTTTAAAGAAAATCGCTAGTTCATCGATGGGTAAATCCACCAGTTCTGAAATACTCTTTCCACCAATTTTTACATAGTTTGCTTCTTTTTTAAGGCGTTTCCCAAGACATGTCGGACATTTTGTTTTGCCACGATATCGTGAAAGCATGACACGGTTTTGTATTTTATAACTTTTAGCTTCTATTTTTGCAAAAAAATCTGCAATCCCTTCGAAATCCCTACAACCTTTCCAAATAAGTTGTTTTTGTTCCTCTGTCAGTTCAAACCAGGGTTTGTGTATGGGAATGCCATATTTCTCAGCATTTGAAAATAAGGGTTGCTTATAGGAAATATAGCTGTCAGTACGCCAAGGTAAAATACAATTGTCATAAAGGGATAAAGCAGTATTGGGTATTACTAAACTTTCGTCAATACCAATGGTATTGCCATAGCCCTTACAAGTTGGGCAGGCACCATAGGGATTGTTAAAACTAAAAAGATGTACATTCGGTTCTTTAAAAACCATTCCATCTAATTCAAATCGATTATTAAATATTCGTTGTTTGTCTGAATCGATATTTTCGAGGATGCACACTCCTTTACCTTCAAAAAATGCAAGTTGCAATGCATCGGCAATACGGTGATAAAAATCTTCTGAATCTTTGGTGATTAGTCTTTGAATAACTAAAAAAATGTCCTTGCTTTCGTAATTTGTGATTGTTGCAATTTTCTGAATTTTTCCATCTATTTTAACACGTGCATAGCCTTGTTGGGAAAGTACTTTTAATGTGATCTTTAAGTTTCTTCCGTTATCTAGATGAATAGGGGCTAGCAACAATAGTTTTGTCCCTTCAGGAAGCTTTTGAATATATTTAACAACATCATTTATACTATCTTTTGTTATCTCTTTATTAGAGATTGGTGAGTGGGTTTTCCCGATTCGTGCATAGAGGAGTTTTATATAATCATAAATTTCAGTACTCGTACCTACCGTTGAACGGGCATTGGTTGTGTTGACCTTTTGTTCAATAGCAATTGCCGGTGAAATCCCTTTGATATAATCTACTTTGGGTTTGTGGAGTTTTCCCAAAAATTGACGTGCATAAGACGACAAACTTTCAACATATCTGCGTTGTCCTTCTGCATATAAGGTGTCAAAAGCCAAACTAGATTTTCCGGAACCTGATAACCCGGTAATCACAATTAATTTATTTCGTGGTATGGCAACATCAATCCCTTTAAGATTGTGCATACGTGCTCCCTTGATTAAAATATATTTTTTGGAGCTTAGAGTAGATAAATTTGTAGTCATCTGTCCTGCTTAGTTTGCAAAAATAATGCTTTTACCTAAATTTGTAACCGTTATTTGTAAAGTATGTTGATTGAATTTTTATATAAAGAAAAAGCCAATCTCAACAGTTGTCGAAATTGGCTTTTATATTATAATTTACGCCATGTAAAGGCTGCGCAAAGTCTTTGAATTTGAGCTACATCACTCATTTTTAAAATTCCGATGAATATCTCTTGTTTCAGCGGAATCTAATCTAACAGGTTTTTATTCGTGAGACTCTAAAAAATTATTCCAATTTTTTAGTTAGTCGAACTAA
>JAOZTK010000030.1 GCA_029942185.1 Flavobacteriaceae bacterium | reverse complement strand
TTATTTTGCAACAAGGCGTTTTTTAAACTTACGTACACATGAGTTGTATTATTAAAAATGGACACTTATTAGTTATGAAACTTTAAAACAGGTTTATTAATTGGACATATTATTGAAATTTTATCGATTCACAATGAATAAAAAAAATAAAAAACTAGACCCCCCAAAAAAAGCGTTCCTTTTCAGCAAAAGCAACTATCTAATTATGGCAATTGGCATTGTATTTATTGCCCTTGGCTTTATACTAATGGCAGGTGGTGGTAGTGATGATCCTAATGTGTTTAATGAAGAAATCTATAATTTTCGTCGCATTCGTTTAGCGCCAACCCTTGTGTTGATTGGCTTTGCTATTGAGGTATTTGCCATTCTATATAAAGAAAAGTAGTAGGGATATCAATGTACTTAGGTAAATCAATGAATAGTTGTACGTTTATTTACTATTGAATTGTATTAAAATATACTGAAACGATTTCAGCATAAACGTCTATAAATCAAAATCAGTCGAAAACACAGAACACAAAACACAGAACAAAGAAAAATAAAATGTCAATACTCCACGCTTTAATTCTAGGAATAATCCAAGGTCTTACCGAATTTTTACCTGTTTCTTCCAGTGGTCATTTAGAGTTGGTAAAAGCATTATTTGGAGACGAATCACTCCCGAAAGAAAGCTTGACTTTTACAGTTGTTTTGCATTTTGCCACCGCATTGAGTACACTTGTGGTTTTTAGAAAAGAAGTTTTTGAAATTTTTAAAGGTTTGTTTCAATTCAAATGGAACGAGGAACTCATCTTTTCATTAAAAATTATCTTATCAATGATTCCGGCAGTAGTAATTGGTGTATTTTTCGAAGAACAATTAGAAGCGCTTTTTAACGGACGAATTCTATTCGTCGGTTTTATGCTTTTAATTACAGCTGCATTATTATTCCTTGCTGATAGAGCAAAAAAGACAGAAAAAAAGGTCTCTTATACCAATTCATTTATTATTGGCATATCACAAGCAATAGCTATGTTACCCGGTATTTCCCGATCGGGAGCTACTATTTCAACATCTGTGTTATTAGGCGTTGATCGAGAACGCGCTGCACGCTTTTCATTTTTGATGGTTGTTCCACTTATTTTTGGGAAAATTGCAAAAGATATAATCGGAGGTGAAATAAGTTTTGAAAGTACTCAAATAAGCACTCTTGGAGTTGGTTTTATCGCAGCTTTTATCGCCGGTCTTTTTGCTTGCAATTGGATGATTGCAATTGTAAAACGCAGTAAATTGAGCTATTTTGCTATCTATTGTTTAGTAATTGGTTTGGTAGCGATTGGGTATAAATTATTTTTTTCCTGATGACAACAGAAGACTTTCAAAACGGCCAAGTTTTACTAATTGACAAACCCTTAAAATGGACTTCCTTTCAAGTGGTCAATAAATTGCGTTGGGCAATTCGCGAAAAATTTAAAATAAAAAAAATTAAAGTGGGACATGCCGGTACTTTAGACCCGTTGGCAACTGGTCTATTAATAGTTTGCACCGGAAAATTCACAAAGAGAATAAACGAATTTCAAGGTCAGCCCAAAGAATATACCGGAACATTTACTTTAGGAGCTACAACTCCTTCTTACGATTTGGAAACAACTGTTGACAAAAAGTTTCCAACAAGTCATATTTCAGCCCAATTAATTAAAGATACAACTTTACAATTTATCGGTGAAATTAAACAAAAACCACCGCTGTTTTCGGCAATTAAAAAAGATGGAAAACGGCTCTACGAATTAGCGAGAAAAGGCGAAACTACTGAAATTCCCACTCGTATCGTAACTATATATAAGTTTGAAATCACACGAATTGCGCTACCCGAACTGGATTTTATCGTAAAATGTAGTAAAGGAACCTATATTCGATCCCTTGCAAATGATTTTGGGGAAGCCCTAAATTCCGGTGCTCATTTATCCAAATTACGCCGTACAAAAATTGGTGATTATTCTGCACAAAATGCAGTTGACCCATTGGCTTTTGTTAAAAAATTAGAACAATTGTAAATAACAATTAGAACAAGTTTTACTAAATTTAACAACTGTTTTCCTGCCCAATAAGAAACAATCCAAAGATCTATTTTACTATTTTCTGCTCAATACATGTCATTCTTTTCAAATCATAAAATCAGTGACAATCTATCTAATCAGCGTCATCTGCGTTCCAACTGAGCATCAAGGTCAATCCGTCCACTTTACATCATCATAGTTCCTATTGCGCTGACAATGATTATATAAAAAATGTTCGTACTTTTGAGTTTCTAAATAATTAATAAATCATGCACAAAGCTTTTATACAATTTTTTGTTTCCAGCATTTTTATCGGATTAATAATTTCTTCTTGTGGAACCACAACTACCTTAAAATCTACGGACCAGACACCTAGTGAGTTTCGTATAAGAACCATCGCTTTCTACAACTTAGAAAACCTCTTTGATACAATTGACGATCCTGATTTATGGGATGAGCGTAGTCCGATTATGGAAATGAAGGGAAATCGATCTGAGGTTTATCAAAAAAAGATGAATAATATGGCAAGAGTTATTGCGGATATTGGCACGAGTGAAGCAAAAACACCACC
Organism: Flavobacteriaceae bacterium; assembly: GCA_029942185.1. Taxonomy (GTDB): domain Bacteria; phylum Bacteroidota; class Bacteroidia; order Flavobacteriales; family Flavobacteriaceae; genus DQTL01. The sequence continues at coordinate 16,585 of JAOZTK010000030.1, read as the reverse complement.
TGCTATTATCGGTGTATGTGAAATTGAAAATATAGGCGTTTTAGAAGATTTAATCGCCTCTGAATATTTAAAAAAACATCATTACAGTATTATACATTATGATTCTCAAGATAAACGGGGTATTGATGTGGCACTGTTGTACCAAAGCCGTTACTTTAAACCTACTAAAAGCAAATCCTATAATGTAAAACTATACGATGCGGGTAATCGTGTGTACACTAGGGATCAATTATTAGTTTCAGGAGTTTTAGATGGAGAAATGATACATCTTATCGTAAATCACTGGCCTTCTCGTCGTGGAGGAGAAGCAAAAAGTCGTCCGATGCGAATGGGTGCAGCAAGGTATAATAAACGCATGATTGATTCGCTGCAAAAAATGTATGAAAGTCCTAAAATATTTGGAATGGGTGACCTAAATGATGATCCCATCAATGCGAGTCTAAAAGATGTACTAGAAGCTACAGGTGTTAAAAATGAAGTGAAAGAAGGTGGTATTTACAACCCTATGGAAGATATGTTTAGACGAGGTCATCACACTCTAGGTTATCGAGATAATATCAATCTATTTGACCAGATTTATATGACTTCTCCGGCTTTAGCAAAGAACAATGATTATAAAACATGGCAGTTTTATAAAGCCAATATTTTTAATCCTAGCTATTTAATCAACAATAAAGGACGTTATAAGGGTTATCCTTTTAGAAGCTACTCCTATGGCGTTTTTATCGGCGGTTATAGTGATCATTATCCTGTTTATATTTATTTAATCAGAGAAAAATAATAAGTTTGATAGATTATATAAACAGTATTAATTGGGAATTTTTTGTGGCACTTGCTGCAATTATAACAAGTGTATTTGCTATCTACACGCAAAGAGCACATAACAGACTCACTTTTAAACCAATTCCAATTATTCAAAAGGTTAATTACAACAATCGTCTTAAAATTTTATTGTGGAATAAAGGCACCGGTCCTATGTTTATCATCTCATTTACAATTAAAGATGTGCGTGGTAACAGCATTAAAGTTGCGAATAGTATGAGTGAAAAAGAAGCGCATGGTTTTATGGATATAGTCCCAATTGAAACGAGGCAACTAACCTATGTGGATTTTATAAGTAATCCTATTGAACGGGTTGTAGCTCCTACGGAAAGTCTAAACATGATTGAATTTAAAATTAGAGATGATGATTCAAAACACACAGTAGCGGACTACAATCAGGCACTTAAAAAAATAAAAAAATCGCTACACAATGTTGTTGTTCATATTGAATACTCAAATATTTATAAGAATAAAAAAACTTATGTCAGTCAAGTTATTGACTTTGATAATCTTGTGAATGAATCGCATTCTGTTCGTAAGATTAAAGAAACCTTGATAGAAAGAGAAAACAAAACGACTTCTGTAAAAAAGACCAACCGTTTTAAAGATATTTTTCGATTTAAAAAGTAATAAACTTAGTCGAACTCAGTCGGTCCATGTGCGATACACCTATTATCTATTTTGACAACTTATCTTTTGGTGTAGTTATATGAAGGTTAGAAGGTGTACTACACATTCATCAACTCAGATTTAGAAGTTTGCAGCTATTTTTTCTGCAATTTCTTTAAATTCTTGAGGTGTAAAATTAACTTTTGAACTAAAGCTTGCATCTTTCATCCGGTTTAAGGGTATTAGATGAACATGTACATGAGGCACTTCGAGTCCTATTACACTAATTCCTACTCGTTTGCATTCGATACTTTTTTCAATAGCAAGTGCTACTTTACGTGAAAAACGCATTAATGCTAAATAGCTTTCCTCCTCCAAATCAAAAATCTTGTCTATTTCTTTTTTGGGGACAACTAATGTATGTCCTTTTGTGTTTGGGTTAATATCTAGAAAAGCAAAAAAATCAGTATCTTCTGCAACCTTGTAACTCGATATTTCTCCGTTGATGATTTTTGTAAAAATACTTGACATACTATTATTTTGTTTGGGAAAGGCTTGGATATGTATTTTAGATTTGTAAAAGCTTTATCTGGAAATTTCCAGGATTTCCAATTTCATCACTCCATTGGGAACAGTAATCTCGGCAATATCCCCTGCCTTTTTCCCTAAAAGACCTTTTCCGATAGGTGATTTGACAGATATTTTACCACTTGCTAAATTAGCTTCTGCATCTGCAACAAGAGTGTAGGTCATTTCTTTGTTTAAAGAAAGATTTTTCATTTTTACGATAGAACGAATCAATACTTTAGATTGGTCTAGTTGTGATTCATCAATTATTCGTGCATTTGCAACTGTATTCTTTAATTGAATGATTTTAAATTCTAATAAAGATTGTTCTTCTTTTGCCGCGTGGTACTCTGCGTTTTCACTCAAATCTCCCTTATCTCTTGCATCGGCAATAGCTCGGGAAATTTCAGGACGCTTTGTGTGTTCAAAATAGTTGAGTTCTTCTTTTAATTTTCGAAGACCTTTTTCAGTATAATACGATAGTTTACTCATAATTCTTAATTCTATAGGCTTTAAATATCATTTCCAATGTTCCTATAATTACAAAAATCCCAATCCGAAATTGTTCTTGGATGAGATTTACATGACAAATGTACAAAAATTATACGAATTAGATGTAAATTGCGTTGTAGGTTAAGTGTTATTTTGAAAGTTTTAAGTGAGAATAGAATACAAGAATAGTAAATTGACTATGATTTTGTATTGTATTTTTTTAAAAAAATATTTATTTGATGAAAAGACTTTTTATATTGTTGTTTATAGTCTCTTTTTTATCCTGTGATGATCCACAGTATAATGATTTATTGCCCAATTCTCTTGTAGATGTCACCATTGATTTGAGATTGCCGATTTATATTAATTTGCAGATACCCGGAGGATGGGCTTATACACCGAGCTCAGCAGGATACGGTCTTAAGGGTATTTTCTTATACAATTTAAACAACAGATATATTGCGTATGAACGTGCTTGCCCACATTTGCAGTTAGCGAACTGTTCGATCATGACTTTTGATGGAACACTTTTACATTGCCCCTGTGATGATAGTAAGTTTAATGTATTAAATGGAGGAGCTTCAACGACCGGAGTTTCATATAGGGCAAGAGAATACCATGTGCAAGTTATCAATGCATCTACTTTAAGAATCACGAATTATTAAAGCTAAAAATTTATAGGTTTAAAATTTCAATTCTATTTCGTTTAAGTATAATTTTTCCTTCATTTTCCAACTGTTTTAAAAGACGGGATATCACCACACGTGAAGTATTTAGATCATAGGCAATTTCTTGATGTGTTGTGTTTAACGTAGTTACTCGCAGCACCTGAATTCTATCGTGTAGATATTTTAACAAACGTTGATCCATTTTTTTAAAAGCTAAAGTATCGATAGCTTCTATCATTTCTTTGAGTCGTAAATTATAGCTTTCAAGAACGTAGTCACGGAATGATTTATATTTTACCATCCATTTATCAAACTGATTCAGTTTAATTAAAATTACCTCCGAATCGATTTCAGCTACTGCTCTAATACAGCTTTTTTCAGTACTTAATGAGTTGATAAAAACACAGGCGCAAGTATCTCCTCTTTCTAAAAAGTACATGATTACTTCATTTCCTTTGTCATCTTCACTTAAAATTTTAAAAACACCACGTAATAAAAAAGGAAAAAAATCAATCTTATCCCCAACACTCATCAGGTGTTCTCCTTCTCTGTAAAATTTTATTTCTCCTACTTCGACAATTTCATCAATAAGTTCTTCTTCAAATTGATGTGCAAAAAAATCTTTTAGCTTTTCTTTCATTATTCGAGTTTTTGGATGGATATTTATTCTATGACAATTGCAAATTTACACTATTTGTAAATAATACTCATCGCTTTTAGATGTTTATCAAAAGATAAAATAAAAAAGCACCGACAAGCGGTGCTTTTATACGGTTTTTCCAAGTGGAAAAACCTAACCCAAAAAAATACTTTTACTAAGGATTGATATCTAAATATGCACAAACGGCATAATAATCGTTTATATCAACACCTGCATTTTCTAACTCACTGTAAATTGCTTGTTGTGTACTAGTTGCTTTGCCGTTACCATCAGTATCTGTAGTTGCTGCTGATTCAATTATAATAACCTTTACCCAAGTCATTATTGGTAAATCTGCTGTTGTAGTACGAGTTCCATCTGGATCATAGGATATGATATCATAATTGTCACTGATATAACTAACACCGTACTGTTTGTTTCCGTTTGAAGTGATTACGGTTCCCGGAACTGAAAATACATTAGCAATATTTTCCTGATTAACATAACCTAAAATAGCATCTCCATTACTAACTTTTGTTGATAATCCAGCAATTACTAATCTTATATAAGAATTAGAAGTAGACCATACAGGATTATTAAATACATAGGTCTGCACGTTAGCATTTCCATCGTTTCCATCGACGCCATCGATACCGTCAACTCCATCTAATCCATCAGCTCCATCATTTCCTTCACAGGAATTAATGGCAAAACTTAAGAATAATACTAATACTGTGTAGGTTAAAAATTTCATTGTTTTCATAATAAATTAAAGTTAAAAATTAATAATAATTGTTGTTTTTTTCTTTTTTCTAATCGCTTTTCGATTGCCTTGTAACTCACTTTTAATTTTCATTAGTATGAGTTCTGTTTTCTTAAGATTGGTCAAGATACTAAGTTGCTTTTTCATAAATTTGATTTTTACAATTTAGTGTAAAGATAAGTCTTAATTTTTTTCCTTTTTAAGGATTTTCCCTGTTTTATTAGGGGGTTTTTTCACCCTTTTTTTAATCTAATGCTCGCAACCCAATAGGTGCAAACAGTATAATAATCTTTTACAGTAACACCTGTTTTTTACAACTTACTACAGAAAAATCAATCCTTGTTGGATGTGTTCTTTCAGGATGATAAGAAATAATACCATAATGGTTACGCATATACCTAAAATCGATTTTATTTTCCTTTACGCATCTTAATCATTTGTTGCATCATATCATAGGTTTGGCGCAGCTCCTCGTCACTTGTATTACGCATTTCTTCATCGTTTTTTTGTACTGTTTTTTTCCATTCTTTAAAAGACATTTTTGCCATCTTTTCCATTGACTTATCCATATCTTCCATTTCGTCCTCCATTTCGTCATTATCCATAAATCCCTCTTCTTTAATTATTGGGAAATTAGGTAATTTAAAATGTTTGTTTGCTACACTTACATTAAATTTAGCACTGCTAGCTTCTGTAATTGTTGTAATTCCCATAACAGTGATTTCCAACTTTAACATTATGCCTTTATAAAGCCATTGTTTACCTCCCATTATCTCCCATATCTCACAATCATATCCTAAATAGCTATCATTACCAATTAGTTTTCCTCCCATTGCTTCTAACATTGCTTTTCCTGTTTTGGCAACATCTTTATCACCCATTTTATGCAGATCCATCAGAGGGTCTCTTAGTAATCGAATTTGTTTCTTGTCAAAATCAACATGGTAACTTTCACCGTTATCCAATTTTGCAATAGTATGTGTGTTAGATGTTTCTGTCTTTTTTATACCTAAAATATTAATTTTAGTGGTCTGTGTTGATTTTTCTTCTGTGAGTTCAAGTGCCCCCCAGTCTTTAAAATAAGTGCTCCTAGTACCACTTCCACTAATATCACTGCCCATTACTTTGCCTGATATTTTTGTGGTATAGTGAACTATACCTGACTTAACATTGTAACGTTTTAACTTGTTTTCTTGCTTAGTCGACTTTTTTTCATCATCTTTTTTTTCATTTCCTTTACAACTTGCGACTATAATAAATAGTGAAAGGATAAAAACTAATTGTTTCATTTTGTTATGGTTTTAAATATTAAATTGGATTTGCAGTAATACCCAATTCAAGGGTAATTACTATTTTAAAATTCATTGGACTGTTGGTTGTTGCCTGACCAGCAAACGAAGTTGAAATTTGTTTACTACTGAGTAAAGAACTGGCAATACTACTCAAATCAGAAATATCATCTACATTAAATATTTCTCCACTGTCTGCTGCTGCCTTTACGTTCATATCGGTATGAGAGAATAAAGTTGTTCCACCAATAGTGAAGTTTGCAGTAATAATACCTTCCTCATCACCGGAAAAATCGGTAATCTTATAATTTAATTTCTTAACCTCTATATCCTTTAAGTAGTTTAAATAATCAGCTAAATCTCCATCTGCTTCAGTGAGTTTAATGATTTGTTGTTCGTTAAACAATTCAGGTTCGCCTGCTGTGTTACCTATATTTAAGCTGAAGTGTTGTGTAATTGTAGAATTGAATTTTACATCAGTTAGTTCCTCAATCTTTTCACAAGACGAAAAACTAAATAATATGGTAAATGCAATTGTTAATTTGATGATGTTTTTCATTTTTTGGTTGTATTTAATTGGTTTTGATTGCTACAAAAGTAGCTGATTTGATTACTATTGTTTGCAGGAATAATCCTATTTTAAGTTGTGATTTTCCCGTTTTATTATTATTAATTTTACTGTATTTGTTATCTAGTTATTAGGTCTAAAATTGGGATTCCCTCTTTTAAAATCCTCATTCCAAGCATTATACACTGCTCTTATTTCTCCTTCTGATGGAGGTGGATTCCTTGAGGTACCTTTTAAAACGATAGCTTCAAATTCTTCGTAAGTGTACCAAGTTGGATGCCCATCTTTATATCTCACTCCACCTTTATACAATTCCTTTGCTGCACTTGTTCTCATTTGATCCATTTTGGCATCTGTTGTAGCCTCTTTAAATATAGCTAAAGCATCTTGTTTCCCATTTTTCATTTGATTGAGAAAATCTACAACCCCTTCCTTTTTCTGATTATCAATTTCTACTTTTTGACCTTGATCCGCTTTGATGTATGCATCCACAATATTAAAAGCATCCTTTTTATCCTTTTCATCTGCAGTTCCTCCACTAATTTGTTCAGCAGCTTTATCAAAGGCATCCTTTTTGTCTTTTTTAGAGGATTTTTCATCATACTTTTCGTAATACTCAAAGAGTGATTTTATTTGATTTTGTAACGCATTAACACCTTCTTGAGCTTCTTCTGCTGATGGTGGATTATCTTGAGCTTGGATTGTAAAACTCAACAAAAAAAGGAATAGGTTTAAGAATAGGCTTGTTTTCATTGTAACTATTTTATTGTTTGTAATTCATATACTTTATAATGCCCAAAACTATCTGCTTTGTCATTAATTATATTACTTTTCTTTGATTTCAATAAGATTATATACATTGGTGCGTACAAAGCCAATTATTAAGATTTTAGCATAAATACCGGGTTTGTTTTTAATCATCCAATATTTAATTTTTGTATCAAAATCTTCCATTCCTTCCACAACTGTACAATCAAAAGAACCTGCAGGTGTTTCCACATTCTCACTACCTATAAATCTATAGGTGTTAGGTTCTTTTCTTGGGTAAAAAACTTTTTTGATTTTTGTTTCCGCATCCATTGGATATTCATTGTCTGACATGTCAATAAAATCCTTTTGAAAGTAAGAATATTCACGAATACTTAAAATAGTATCCTCTAAAAATTTTACTTTGTAACTGTTTTTATAAGAATCAGTTTTGATTTGCTGTGTGGGTGAGTACTGATCTATTTGATACACATATTCAGTTGTGTTTTTCATCGATGAGTAAACAGCATTAAGTGTCCATGGAAGTTTTTCGCTGTCATGATACTTATAGTCTTCTCCCGAATAAAAATCTTCTTCTTTAAACGATAATGTAGGAACTGCTACTTTTTTAATTGCTTCAGGTTTGACAAAGTTTAGTACTGCTCCATCTTTTTTATAAGAAAGTTTACTAGGGGTTAATTCTAAGACCTGAGCTTCTCCATTAAAATCTTTATCCCTTTTGCTGACCATTGTCAAAACTTTTTTGTTTTGATTGTACTGCCATGTTCCAACATTAAAAGTTTGGGCTGTAGATCGTCCTGCTTTTAATTCTCCTCCTTCATTGAAAACCCAGACAGCCCCACGGCCATCTACGCTTTCTCCATCTACTTCTACATTTTTTAATTGCCACATACCCAATATGGAATTGTTTTTTTGTGCGTTAATTGCCAGGGTTGCTAGGGCAAATAGAAATACTGTAATAATTCTTCTCATTTGTTATTTTTAAAATTCACAATAGTAGCATCAATTAGATAAATGGATTGTTATTTTGCTAATTTTTCATATTTAGCATTTATTTCATCCAATCGTTTGGTAAAAACTTTAGAAATATTCTGAAAGGCTTGTATTTGCTCTTCATTTAAATCATCAAAAAAATCTTGACCTTCTAAATTGTTTAGTTTTTCCATAACCGGAATCATTTTAGAAGAATTCAAAGCAAATTGTGCCATTGTTTTCGCGAGGGTTATTTGCTCCATCATACTCAATTCTTCATTAGTTTTATTCCAAATATCTTTGTTTTTTACAATCAAAGTTTCAATATTATTGGAAAATTCATTGCACGCATCTTCTGACGCTTCAAGGAGGCCTACGATCTCTTTATTACCGGCTAGCTCTGCAGGAATTTCAATATCTAAAGGAGGAAGAAAATTACTATTGTTGTTTTTATCATTTCCACATGAAGACAAAACAAATGCGATTAGCAATATCGAAAAAAGGTTCTTTATTTTATTCATTTTAATTAAATTTTAGTTATTCCATTCAGCAAAGCCATCTATGGTAATTGTATTTTGCCCTAAGGGGTCTTGTAATAAGCCGATTATTTCAATTCTATGATCATTGACAATGTAAATAGTTCCGGAATGGCCGATGTAGGGTACATTTTCAATCGATACTACGGTTAGTTCAAAGTTTATTTGCACTGTATTTCCAACTACAAAGTTTGCATTTTCAGTTGAGTGACCAAAAGAAAAATCATTGTCAGCCATGGAAATCAGAGTAAGTTCAGCATTTGATCCTGCGTGTGATTTATAAACACTACTTCCTGTATAGGTTAATCCATCAACTACTATATCAAAGTGACCTTGTCCATTGTTGTTGTCATCATCTTTTTTACAAGAAATGATTAATAATAGTAAAAATACTGTGAGGGAAATTTTTTTTATTGTTTTCATTTTTTTTTAAAATTGGTATATAATTGTATCGTTAAAAGGTGTAATTTTAGAAGGATGGGTAAAGTCAATTTTTATTTCATTGTCATTAGGGTCTTCTCCTCCAACTGCTTTATAATCTACGGTCCTATCTAAGTCCATAAATTCATTATTCTTTATTGAAACTGGACGACCATAATTGTGTCCGGTTGCAGAAACACCAGATGCTGCATTGTATGTCATGTAGATAAATTTTAAATCTTCGTCCTTCTCATCAATTTCAGTAATAACAATTTTGCCTAGATCTCCTTTATTGGTTTTATAAATAAACTTATCTCCTTGTGTGATTTTTGTGTTCTTATCAAGGATGGAATATTGCTTATTCGTTATTAAACTATCAATTGATTGATAATTTAATTTTTTATAAACCAACTCTTTTTGAAGCCACATTGGATTGAATTTTTCTCGATCTCTCCTTTTTAGTTTTTTTATCATAGTGGCTTCTTTACTTCTGTCAATTCCAATGATTTTACCTTTGCGTGTGGTGGTATAACTAACTTGCTTTAAAATAACTCCTTTCCACAACCAATAGCTTTGATCGTAAATAGTAGCCTTTTTACCGCATACTTTTTCTACTCCGGTTACTTTTGCTTTTGGGTAGGCCACTTTATACCAACCTTCTTTTTTTACTTGTTCAGGTTTTTTTCTCCATTTCCCTCTGTCTCCAATAAAATCATCTGCAAATTTATATTCCTCAAAACTGTAAAAGTATCTGTGTCCATTTTTATGTAGGCTTTCGTACATCTTCACTTTTTTGGGCAGTGGTTTCCCGCCAAACTCCGATACTTTAAATGCTTCTTCAAACCAAATAGCACCATAGTCATTCCAGTAATAGTTTACTTCTTTAGACACATACGGAACATCTTTTCTTTCGTAAGTTTTATTGCCCTCAGAGTCGGTAACAGTTTTGGTAGTTTGTTTATATTTTAAATGCCGATAAACAATTTTTCCGGATTTTACCTCATATTGCTTTGCTGTTTGAGCATACGTCCCTATACTTAATAAAAAGAAGAAGAGCATTATACGTTTTTCCATTATTATTGAAGGTTTATTATGTTTGGTTAATAAAGTTTAGATTTATTTTTAATTACAATTCATCTATACAACGAACTACTTAAATCAAAATTTAACAAACTCTACTCTACGGTTATTGGCTTTTCCTTCGGGAGTACTATTATTGTCAATGGGTTTGCTTTCACCAAATCCACCGTGTTTTAATCTAGATTTAGCAATTCCCATAGAAATCAGTTTATCCATAACGGCTTTTCCTCTTGCTTTTGATAAGGTCATATTTGCCTTATCACCTCCATCAGAATCTGTGTGTCCTTCTACACTAAAATTAAGATCCGTTTTTTTAACCATCAATTGATAAATCTTATTGATGGGGCCCATGCTTTCAGCTTTTAAGGTGGCTTTGTTGATGTCAAACTTGATCCCGTTTACAATAATTTTTCCTTCGGATAAAACTCTGTCATAGTATTTAACACCGCCTTTTGCGATACGGATATTTTTTATGTACATTTTATCTTTTTCCCCTTTTATAGTTATTCCCCAAGGATTTCCTTCTAAGTGAGGAATATTAATTAAGCGTGTATCATCCATATAAGCTTTGAATTTTCCTTTTGTATAAGCTATGGAAACATGTCTCCATGTTCCTGTAGGGTTTTTAGACCAATTATTCTTTTCTGTTCCTGGGTATCTTTTATCAGTTGATAAAAACCTTAGTCCATTTGGATAGACTGTCAAACGATCGTTAAGGCCTTTGCTCCGTTGATTTTTGTCATCCCTTAGGGTTATCCAGTATCTACGAGCAGTATTTCCCTTTTCAAACCAAACATCCATTTCAATGGTAAAAACTTCAGGTAGATAGTCTTCTTTAGAGTTCTTTAAATAAGGAACAATTGAACCACCGCCCTGTAGGAACATGATTACATTTTCGCCATCTACTTCTCCAATCTCAATAGCTCCTTCATACAAATCCCATCTGCTAGGGAATTCTCCGTTTTCTTCATCAGTACTGGGAGCATCTTCAAAAAGGACTGTGTCACCGGGAATAAAATCATATTTAGACCAAACTACTTTTGGAGTCTTGCTTTTTTCTTTTTTTGAATCACCGGAATTATTATCTTCATTAGAAGTTGAGTTTGTGTCAGACGAGTTATTATCGTTCTCATCTTTATTTCCTTTCTTCTTCTTCTTCTTCTTCTTCTTCTTTCCTTTGCCATCAATCCCATCTTCTATTTTATCATATCCATCATCAATTTTTTTATTGACACGTCTTTCCGCACGTTTTTCAGCTTCCCTTTCTATTTTGTCTTGGGCTTTTTTAGCGAGTTTTTTGAAAAATTGTGCTTCAGCTTGTTGCGGGCTTGCAAAAGTGAAAATAGTAATGAGCAATGTAATTAAATACGGTTTCATTTTTTTGGTTTTAAATTCTGGGTCAAAACTACGATGACAGAATCTGTAAAACCTCATACTTTCGGTCAAAATAGACTCGTTCTTTAGTATGATTTTTTCAATTATAAGCCCAAAGACGGAAGTGTGTAGTAAAATGTACCTCGTACAATAAATGAAATTAGTGGTTAACTGAGAAATTAATAAATCAAATACTTTAGATTTAGAAGAAAAAAAATAAAAAAGGGATCACTAGTCAGGGATGCTTACAGCCCCTGTGCTTTTCTTGCTGCTTCAATCCGATTACGAACATCAAGTTTTTCAAAGATGTTTTTTGTGTGGGTTTTTACAGTAGATAGGGATACAAACATTTTGTCGGCAATTTCTTGATTTTTCATGCCTTGTGCGATATATTTCAAAACCTCCATTTCTCTGGGGGATAATCCATATTCTTCTAATCTGTGTGTTATATCAACCTTGTTTTCTTCGCAATCTTCAGTTTCTAATTTTAATATTTGACCCAGATGTTTTTCAATGCTATTTCGCATTTCTATAATTTCAAGGTTCTTGTTTTTTAATCGTAACCTATTGTAATAAAAAAAGAAAACACCTAATAAAGCCAATAAAGCAATAGCAAAAAATTGATAGAAAATATTATTTTTTTGAACTGTAGTTTCGAGTTTAAGATGTTGAATTTGTTGATTCTTTTTTTCAATTTCGTGTTTAACTTTTAAGGCAGCAATATAATTTTCACTGTGTGAATTAAACATACTGTCCTTGTAAATTGTCATCATTTCGTATGCGCTCAGTGCTTTTTTATAACGATTATTATGGGCGTATAAATCATATAATGCTTTATAAGCCAAAATCATATTTTCTTTTGAAGAAATACTTTCTGCAATTGCTAGACCCTTGAGAATGTTATTTTCTCCTTTATCATGCTGTTTGAGATAAATTTGATTGATACCCATATTGATTAAGGCATTACTCAAATATCGCTTGCTTCTAAATTCTTTTAGTACAGGAAGTGCTTTATTTAAATATTCCAAAGATTTTGCATAATCACCTTTGTGCTGAAACATAATCCCTATAGTATTGTTGATGATAGCAACATTGTCTTTATAGCCTAATTTGTCTGCTATTTTTAAAGATTTCTTATGATAGATATAGGAACTGTCGTATTTCTTTTCGAACATATAAACTTCTCCTAGATTACTATAGTCATACCCCATGCCTTTAGAATTCTTATTTATTTTTTCTAAAGTAAGGGCGAGTTTAAAGTATTTTTTGGCATCTTTATATTTTTCTATATTGATAAACACATTACCAATACCATTTAGTGCCATAGCCATACTTTTGGTATCCTCTAAGTTTTCAGATAATTCTAAAGCTTGGTAGTAATACTTTAATGCCTCTTCCTCTAAATTCATCTTTCGGTAAGAAACACCCAAACTATTCAGGTTTTTGACATAGGAAGAGATATCCCATGACTTTTCATAATGTTCAATAGCTTTTTTATGTAATTTCGTTGATTTTAAATACTCATGCTGATATCTAGCATTGACTCCTTGTCGGTTTAAGCTATTTGCTATTCCTGTTTCGTAATTAATGCTTTTGGCTATTTGTAGGGCTTCATCCAAGATTTCATTTCTAATCGGTTTATTTTTAATGGATAATCTAAAAATTGTAATTAAATCATTTACCTTAATACTGTCATCTGTTTGAGAGGAAGTCTGCTGATAAAGACTGTCAATACTTAAGCCCTTAGTGCGTTTAAGTGTTTTATAATCAAGGACTTGCTGTTTCGGCAAAACGCTATTGTCATTTTTCCAACAAGATGTTATTGAAATATAAAGAATGATTAAAACAAGAAGTTTTTTATGCATATAAAGAGGGAAATATATTTTTTCACAAAAATAGACTTTTTTCTGATTATTACATAACATTTCTTGTATCTGTCATTTAAAAATTGGACATAAGTCTAAGATTAATTCTTACAAAGTTTGTTATATCACTAAATAAATATTTTTTTGTTTCTTTTTTGTAATCAATGATTTGTTTTTAATAGTATTCTTGCGTTACAGGATCCTTGTTTAAGGTTCGTTGTCTCAACACTAAATTGAGCTTGACACACTAAAATTTCTGTTATTATGTAAAGAATAAAAGGACTAAGTTTTGTTATGACAAAATTATTATACTTATTTAACTATAATCTTATCCGATTTATTAGAGGGCTAAAACACTATTCTTATTTCTTGTATAATCTAAGTGATATTTAATTTAAGTAGGCAATCAATTAAAAGGCTTTTTGTTCATTGTATTTTAAAAAGCATAAAAAAAGTATATTCTCAAAAAATTTAAGGCATATTGATAATTTGATATGTTTTGGGAATAGCAAAACTATCCGCTTTAGGTGTCCACGGTTGCACATCTTTTAACTCCATTCCGGTTCCTTCCTCTCCATCAATATGGTTAACTATTTTAATGGGAAACTGATATTTGTCTGAATTCCAGATGCTAAACATTTTTTGGGTTACCTTTCCGTACTCATCACCCGAGATATTCCACAATTCTGATTTTGTACATGCAACATCATTTACTGTTTCTTTACCAACTTCCTTAAGAAGCCCCATCGCTTTATGGTGTTCATAGGATTGTAAGGGGTCATTTCCCATACTCATCGGACTATTGAGTGCGCTTTTCATCGCCATTTTTTGCTGTGGCATCAATATAATTAATTGCTTTGCGCCCTTTTGTACAATAACTACTCCTGCCTGACCGTCTTCATTAAACTCATAACGATAACCTTCATCAGCCGAATAAACATCAAAGGCGCGTTCTTTACCCATGGAATTAAATACCATTTTTGCTTTAAATTGACTGTACCCATTCATGCTTACTAGCAGAAAAAGAATAAACAAGGATTTAAAATATGTTGTTTTCATGATAAAAAATTTTATAAATTAACAATTGATTGTTTTAATTACAAACTGGTTTTTAAGTGAATACCTCACAAAGTTAGCATTATTTCTAATATTTTATGATTGAAAAGACATATTTATTCGTGAGACTCTAAAAAATTATTCCAATTTTTTAGTTAGTCGAACTTGGCAGGCAGGTAGGCCTGCCGGTAGGCAGGTAAATCTCGCAATCTGTACTAAACTTATTTCGGTATCTAGTGGAATACTCGGATGTTTAATACCCTTTATTAAAAAAATATAGGGATATTCTTATGTGCAATTTTTTTTGGGCAATATTTGTGGCAGTTATAAATATACAAGCCAATAGCACAGCATCTTTTCACTAAAGACCATTTGCAATAACTAGTTATAACTACTTGCTTTTTAGCAAAAACCTACTGTACTCTTGACTTTCTGTGAGATAAATCTTAGGTCGAACTCAGGTTATTAACGAAAAAACTTAAAGATGTTTGTTTTTTGTAATTAAAGCTTTGTTTTGATAGTATTCCTGCGCTACAAGATCCAGTTCTTGATACCATTTCTTTCCAAATTTTCGTACCAAAGCATCTTTTACAAATTGATAGGTAGGGACTTTTAATTTTGCTCCTAAAACACAAGCAGTATCACAAATAGGCCACGAATGATAATTGATTGCCGTTAGTTGTTTGTACTCCTGAATCCGGATGGGATACAAATGGCAGGAGATGGGTTTTTGAAAGGAGATTACTCCTTCATTATAGGCTTCTTCAATACCACATTGAGCAATTCCGTTAGCATCAAAAATTGCATAAGCACATTCTTTCCCATCGACTAAAGTGGTTTCAAAATCTCCAATAGGATTGGTGGTGTAGGCTCCTTGTTGTTCAATAGCTTTTATTCCTCCTTCTCGTAAATAGGATTTTATCTTAGGAAAGAGTTCTTTAAGCAGTATAGTTTCTTCTCTAGTAAGTGGGGCTCCTGCTTCTCCTGCCACACAACATTCTCCTTTACAAGTTGCTAAATTGCAGACAAATTCTTTGTCTAAAATATCCTCTGAAATAATCGTTTTTCCTAACTGAAACATGGGAACAAAAATAAGTAAAAATTCTACATTAAATTCACATTAATTTACTTGTGGGATTCTATTAAATAATTACTTTTGCCGCCTGAAAATAAAGATAATTCAAATTACGGAACTTAATTAGTTAAAAAATTACGAAAAATGGGTTTTAGTTTAAAAGAAATATTGACAGCCACTATGGTTTTGTTTGCGGTAATTGATATACTTGGTAGTATTCCAATTATTCTCGATTTAAGAAATAAGGTAGGACATATTCAATCGGAAAAAGCTTCGTTTGTCTCGGCGATTATTATGATTGCGTTTCTTTTTGTCGGAGAAGCCTTATTGCGTTTAATCGGGATTGATGTCAATTCGTTTGCCGTAGCAGGTTCGTTTGTGTTGTTGTTTTTGGCATTAGAAATGGTTCTAGGAATGAGTTTTTTTAAAGACGATGTCCCCGAAACAGTAAGCGTTGTGCCTTTAGCTTTTCCGCTAATCGCGGGTGCGGGTAGTTTGACAACTATTTTATCCTTAAAAGCAGAGTTTGAAACGATCAATATCTTAATCGCTATTGTTTTGAATATCGTATTTGTTTATGCAGTTCTAAAAACTTCCAGAAGAATTGAAAATTTATTGGGAAAAGGAGGTTTGTCGGTAATTCGTAAAATATTTGGAGTAATATTACTTGCTATTGCTGTTAAGTTGTTCGCCTCAAATATTCAAGGATTATTTTTACATTAGAACACTAGAAACAAATAAGAATTAGCAGCTTTCAATGTAAATTTAGAACTGTTCAGCTACATTCGTTTACAGAATACACAATGTACTACAGAGAAAAAGTATGATTTTGACTTAAAATTCTTAATTCTTAATTTCTAAATCTTAATTAAATTACTATCTTTGCGCCCGCCTTGGGATTAATCAAGGATGTTTAAAGTATAATAAATTTATAATCAAAAACTTATGTACGCAATCGTAGAGATAGCAGGGCAGCAATTTAAAGTTGCAAAAGATCAAAAAGTTTTTGTTCATCGTTTAC
>JAOZTK010000029.1 GCA_029942185.1 Flavobacteriaceae bacterium | reverse complement strand
TTGTTTCAGTTGCATCGGGTGCTAAATTTGAAAAAGGAATGTCAGTTGCGTTCGATAAGGATTGTACAAAAGTATCTGCCGTAGTCAAGCTAAGACTTATATTTTCGGAAGTTTGCGTGCCCACATTTTTTAATTTTAAGTCTAAATTAAAACTTTCTTCAAAGGCTGCTTCATTATCATTTCCATCGTTAATTAGAAAACTATCGACAATAACGTAAGGTCCTGAAGGGGAAATTACCAAAACAGTTTCCGAATACCTAAAATAATTTTGTTTTGTTATGGTCATCAATAAATTTGTACCGACATCAGGACAATTACTCATATCAAATATAGTTACACCTCCATTACTTTCCCCTGTTGCTACAATAATTGTTTCTTCATTCACCGTATCAAAATAGGTTAATGCAATAAATGCACCTTCATCGACGCTAACTTCATATTGAGGGTTGCCATAGACGTGTTCTGTAGCAGCGTTGACCGCTAAATTTTGAGGCGCTTCAGAATAGATATTTAAAAATGCGTCGCCATGATGGTGAAACAACCTATATGTGATTTGTTTCGAAGATGTGTTGTAGGGCCAATTGGATTGCTGTAAAAAGTTTTTTCCTGCGACATTCGCAAAAGCGGGTAAAATCATTCTACTTTCCGGATTTGAAGTTGTTCCAGGCATAAAATCAGGCCACATATTATCATAAGCTCCCCAAACAAATGTGTCATTTACAAAAGAATAAGAAATTTGTGAAGCGGCGAGCACACCTAATGCACCTGAAGGATTTCCACCGGATGTATGTCTGTGAAACTTTTCAGTAAAAACTTCCGAGCCATAATCAAAGCGCCCTGTAAGGCAGTTAATCGACATAATATAAGTAAGATCCGTATTGTTTAAGTCGTTGATATCAGAGTTGCTATAATAAGGTTCACCCCAGCCCATTTCACCACCGTGATCCCTGTGTTGTAATATAAAAGAACCATTGTTAATGGCATTGGTAACTTCAGCAGAACTACCATTATCCCAATATTCAGTTCCTCCCAAATCACTTGGAAATTCCGGCAAATACCCCAAGCCATTTTGACCAAAATAATCCAATACCGTTGCTGTGTTTGTTGCAGTTGACCAAATAGCATTAGGAGAACCATCATAAATATTATTAATTGTTACCGGTTCCTTGCCCAGTTGGTTTTCCCAAAATCCCTTGATGCTTTCTGAACAAATTTGAAACCATCTTTCGGTTTGCCAACCTAGAGCTGAAATAGGATGCTTATAAAAATCAACACTTGTTGGAGGATTTGATTCGTAGTTTAGGACTTTATTGATCATGGTTTCCAATTGACTTGCATCATTGGCTGTTATTCTAGCAAAAGCAATATCCGGTAGATCGTCATTGTCAACATCTGCATAGAAGTTATCTGTGATATAAGTTCCTTCATAAGGATGCGTATAAGATTTTGAAGTGATTCCGTCCGTTCCTGTTCCGTAGTCTGCCAGAATTAATATAGCAGCAGGAGGTGTAGCCCAATCGGTATACATAGCATCAACCCAAGCTTCAATTGAATCGACATCGTTTCCACCCGGAATATCAGAAATTGTAAAAACACCTGTTGCAATACCTTGTTCACGCCTAAATTCTGCAATTGTTTCAGCCCATTGAATAAAAATGGGGTCATCAAGTGTTAGAATTACATATTCGTATTCATTATTTCTTGATTTCATTTTTGAATAATCTACTTGAGGCAGCGAAGTATAGTTCAACAAAGCATCATCTAATATTGGATCCCACCAACGATTTCTCAAACGATTAGTTCCAAATTGAGCTGTGCCACCATCAAAATCTATTTCAAATCTAATATCTTTATAAACAAGGAGTTCTTTTGTCAGTGGGTTGTATTGAAATGGAGTTACACCTAACATGACAACATCAACTCCTCTTAACTTAGTTTTTTTAGATAACTTAAAAGGATTTTCCGGATAAAACGTATTCTTTGAATAGACTTTATTATTTCTCTCATACTTTAATACTGTTTCAGTATCAAAAGGGGTAATGGGAGCCGGTGCTAAATCAATATTTTGATAGGTTTCAATTCTGTAGTCTTTTATTGTTAGATTTGCTTGTGCACCTACGGGAATTGCTATAAATTTTCCATTACCGGGAAGGTCCGGCATACCGGCTTCATTAAAGAGAAAAATCCCAGGAATAGTAATGTTTTTTAATATTTCACCATTAATATCGGAGTCTAGTATCGTTAAGTCACTGATGGAATATACAATTTCTAGTTTTGTTCCTTTTTCGTTTACAACGGTATATCCGGGGGCTCCCCAATTATCAGTATAATGAAAACGCTGTTCTTGTGCATTTGTATTTAGTGCGAATAAAAAAATAAAACTAAATAGGATAAGGGTAAAATTTTTAAACATTTTTGAAATATATTAAGGTTATTGTGATACTAATGACAAATTAATAAAGGTAAACGGAGGATTTATATGTCCAATGTGCGCAAAGATAGGAAATCTAGAATTCATAAAAAAAGGTCGTCTAAAATAGATTTAGACGACCTTATTTGTATAAGAATACAATTATTAGTTAGAAATAATTACTTTTTTATTCATCACTTGACTTCCGGAAGTCAGTCTTAAGAAATAAATACCGGAGCTTTCATCCGTATTAATTTCAAATAAGGATTCTGTAGCCATTTTTTGATAGATTAACTGTCCATTTATGTTAAACAGTTGAACCTGTACATCCTTTGTAGCATTAAATCTTCTTAAGTCAACAGTAAAACTTCCTTCGTTTGGGTTGGGATAGACATTAATATTTGCAAGCTCGTTTTCAGCAACTCCTAGAGGATCATAAACAAAAATCTTATAATCTTCGGTTTCTCCATAGGTATAAGTACCACATGGGTTAATATTATTTTCGTCTTCACTAACGACAATTCTCATAAATTTAGGTCCGGAGATAATACCTGTCGGAACTGTAAAAGTTCCTGCTGCTACAAATGTACCACTTTGAGCGCTAGTTGCAAACACCATTTCGTCTGCATCATCAAAATCTCCATCATAATTCCAGTCTATATAAACCTTTCCTGCTTTTGTATAGTTTCCATTACATGTTCCCAGTTTTACACTAATATCATTTGTTGTGCCTACTGCAAAAGAATCTGTCAAATTTGCATCTTCTGTAAAGTCAGAGTAAGTGGAACAACCTTCAGCGGCTGTATTATTGACTACAGTTCCAAATTGCACTTCTTCAATCATCGAATCAGCTGTACTTGTAGCTGCAGACACACAATATTCCGGTACAAAACCAATGATAATGGTGAAATCTTTTTGAGCTGTGTATTGATTGTTGGTACCACCTGTTACGGTACTTGCGATAGTTGCTTCTGTTCCCGGAGCAACACCGGCATCTGCAGTGACATTAAATACGAAATCTCCTGTTTCTCCTTCGGTCAAACTTACTGTTGGTGCTGTAGCTGTATTAATAGTCAAATCTGCAAAAGTTGTTGATATTGCCGCTATAACATTGGAAACATCTGCATGACCTGAGTTGGTAGTTTGAATAGTCAAATC
Source organism: Flavobacteriaceae bacterium (assembly GCA_029942185.1). Classification (GTDB taxonomy): domain Bacteria; phylum Bacteroidota; class Bacteroidia; order Flavobacteriales; family Flavobacteriaceae; genus DQTL01. Next base: position 15,889 of record JAOZTK010000029.1, on the reverse strand, counting down.
AGCTGTTTCCCCTGGATCTAAAATACCGTCTCCATTTCCTGTGGCAGTGTCATTAATAGTTAAGTCCCCAATTGTAAATTCAGGGGCATTTGCTACTACCGTTAGGGTTGTATCCCAAACATGACTAGAATCATCAGTAATATGAAGGTCGAATACTAAAGAGTATTGATCAGGCACATCATCAGCAATACTAATGCTAAAAGCATTGTTTATTGTACTTGTGTTACCAGCAACAACAGTACCGTATGCTTCTGTGTCATCAATGATACTCACATATGGATCCGTTATAGAAATGCTAGCAGTAACACCCGTAGCATCATAGCCACTACCGGTAGCTGCAACATTTTCCAATGTAACATTGAGTTCTACTGTTGCTCCAAAATTTGTTGGAACATTAGTGGTATAGCTATTTAATACAACGTAGGGTTCATTCGCTGGAGTTACTTCTATCGTACCTATATAAGGAACTCTGTTTTGGCAAGTAACTACCAGATCAGCATCACCTACAGACAAAGCATCATTTGCAAATGTCAAACCGGCATTTCCGGTGTTATCAGACATTGCTGTTGCTATTAAGACTCCATTTTGAGAAAGTGCAACATAGGCATAAGGTGCTGAGGATACATCTAAACTAGTCATTCCAAGCATCAATGTACTCGGGCTAGGATTAACAGTCATTGTTTGAGGAGTACCTATAAAGTTTGTCACGGATGGGTCACCCATCAAGTGATAAATTTCCCAATAATATTGTTTACTACTAGATGTTGAAGCTTCAACTGCTAGATTTCCACAGACTTGAATTTGTCCTTGTGCAGGATACCAAGTACTTATATCTGTTTCCTCGTTAGCAAGATTATGCCAAACACCATCATAAGCACCTCTACCACTATCTTCATAAGTAGGTTCAGCAACAATACTGCCGGTTAAACCCACACCCCACCAGTAATCTTCATCCCAAGTAGTTGAATTAGATCCTCCAATATCACCTATAGCACCACCATTTTCTTTTCGTAAAGCGGCTTCACCAAAACATTCATTATCATCAAATTTTACAGACAAACAACAGTTTCCTATCCAAACGCCATACTTTTCATCGTTGGTCAAATTATTTATATCCGAGGTAGTAAAACTAGGTGAAGACCAACCACTTGGTCCACAATGAGCCGTGTAATTTGCAAAAGCAAGTCCGGCATTCATGTCGTTGATAATTATAGTATGTACGGCACCGTTATCCAGTGGTTGAAGATACGTGTGTGCATTGACATTGTTTGTCGCATTAAAATAATAATTATCACCATACCAAATTTGTCCATTTCCCCAGGTCATTTCATGAGAGGAATCATCCCCTGCAACTAAAAATACTTCAGAAAGATAAGAGGGATCAGCCATTGTGTATTGTTCATACATCAAAGTTTTATCAATTTGTGGTTGTAATTGTGTCGTATTTTGTGCAGAAAAACGACCGTAATAAACTTCAGGCAAATGATCACCGGTATATTCACAATATCTAAGGTCGGTAACATGACTTCCGGTATTGCCGTTCCATGCAGGTATTTGCTGTACATCACCTACAAACAAGACAAAACTCATAGGGTCAGAACCGTTATAAATACCCTCAAGATATGTTTTAATGTCAGAAGTTGTATCACCAATAACATCTGTATAGGCTTCTGTTATTTTAAATCCTTTTTTAATTTTCCATTCCACAAATGGAATCAATTGTGTTTCGAACATTCTGTCAGAAACGATGACCATGTGTGTAGGGGCTTGCGTTATTAACTCTTTGTTATTTGATTTGTTAAAGTTGATAATAGAACCTGCCAGTAGATCGTTAAAATAGGCAGAGTTGTATTTTTTCTTTAAAGCATTGGTCGCCGAGATATCAGCATTGATAAAATTCACATCAATCACTAAATTATTCAAAATACGCAAACTGTTTTGTACAGGGTTGTATTGGATCGGACTAATACTAATTCTACCCAATCTTGTCGCTCTCATTTGTCCGGATTCTTCATAGCTGACAATTTTATCATTTACAAAACGGTCTGAATTATAAACAGCTTCATTTTTGACAAAGGGAACAGATTCTTCACTTTTTGATTGTGTGCGAAGTGCAGGAGCAATTAAATTTGAAATTCCATAATCCGAAAGTTTAATAATTTCTTCGTTAAAACTTCTAACGACAAATTCAACCTCAGCGCCTTGAGGCACTTCTATTAGTTTTGATATAGAGGGAATGTTAGGCATACCTTCTGTAAAACTTTTTATAAGACCATCACTTTCAAGGGATATATAGTTTCCTTCTTGAAAAGTAACTTGTTTTAAATTCAATGTAGCAATTGAGCTTTCTACTGTAAAGCTTGTTGATTTCAACGTTTTTACTTCAAACGTACTTTCATTAGCCTTAAGCTTAACCTGTGTGGATTTTTGTCCATAACTCGTACTAAGAAATGCGGACATAAATAGTAGTGAGAATAGTGTTTTTCGCATGATTTTACTTTTTTGATTATAAGGATTAATTAGTTGTATAGTTTAGATTAGATATCAAATTTGATACCTTGTGCCAATGGCAGTTCTGCACCATAATTTATTGTGTTTGTTTGTCTTCTCATATAAACTTTCCAAGCATCAGACCCGGATTCACGTCCACCTCCTGTTTCTTTTTCTCCACCAAAGGCACCTCCTATTTCAGCACCGGATGTGCCTAAATTAACATTAGCAATACCGCAATCAGATCCGGTTTGCGAAATAAAGATTTCGGCTTCACGCATGTTTAATGTAAAGATTGCAGACGACAAACCCTGAGGGACATCATTTTGAATGTCGATTGCATTTTGTACATCACCGGAATACTTAATAAGATAAACGATAGGAGCAAAAGTTTCTTCTTGTACAATTTCATAATGATTTTCAGCTTCAGCGATACAAGGCATTACATAATTTCCCGACTCAAATCCTTTACCTTCTAATTTTTGTCCGCCGAACAATATATTTCCACCTTCTTTTTGTACTTTTTCTACTGCTTCTTGAAATAATTCCACCGCATATTTATCAATCAGGGGTCCGACAAGATATTTTTCATCAAGAGGGTTTCCAATTTTCTCTGTTAATTTTTCATAAGCTCCTACAAAAGCATTTTTTACTTGTTCATAGATGGCTTCGTGGATAATGACACGTCTTGTACTTGTACAGCGTTGCCCTGCAGTTCCAACAGTACCAAACACGGTAGACATAATCGCCATTGGAATATCAGCTTCAGGCGTAATAATAACAGCATTATTTCCACCTAGTTCTAAAAGTGTTTTTCCCAAACGTTCTCCAACTATTTTTGCTGTTCTTCGCCCGACAGAAGTTGATCCGGTTACAGATAATAATGCGACACGTTTGTCACCTAAGAAATTATCACCCATTACAGAAGAACGACCTACTACAAGATTAAAGACTCCTTCGGGGACTTTATTTTCTTTTAAAACATTTTGTATTATTTTTTGTGTAGCAATAGCGGTAAGTGGTGTTTTTGAAGAAGGTTTCCAGATTACCACATCTCCGGCAATAGCTGCTAAGGCTGAATTCCATGCCCATACTGCAACAGGAAAGTTGTAGGAGGTAACTATTCCGACAATCCCTATAGGATGATATTGTTCTGATAGGCGATGCAAAGGACGTTCTGATTGGAGTGCTACTCCGTTTATCAGGCGAGATTGTCCAACTGCAAAGTCACATATATCAATCATTTCTTGTACTTCGCCGAGACCTTCTTGAAATATTTTCCCCATTTCATAAGCTACTAAAGCTCCCAAATCATCTTTTGCTTCACGTAAGGCATTTCCTATCAAACGCACTATTTCTCCACGTTGTGGAGCAGGAACCATACGCCATTCTTTAAAAGCTTCTTGCGCTTTGGTAACAACAGCCTCGTAGTCATCTAAAGTTGCTGTTTTAACACTTGCAATTACTTTATTATCCACAGGAGATGATGAGGTGTTTATTTTACCATTCGTGTCAAACCACTCTACACCGGTTGACACGCCTTGGTTAATTTCAGATAACCCCAAATTTTTTAATACTGATTGAATATTAACACTCATAATTAAATATTTTTTATTGTTTTTTTATATTTTTTATCTCTAATTTTTTATCAAAACTAATCTCGTTTTTTTTATCAGGAATTTTATGTAATTCAACAAGTTCATTTACCGTTTTATTTATAGCTGATTCGGTAAAATTTTTTTCAAGACAAGCTTCCTCAAGAGTTCCCCATATAGGTTCCCCACACTTGATGCAACGTATACCTTTTTCAGATAGATATTTAACAGATTTAGGATAGTCTTCTATTAAGTCTTCTATGGTTATGTTTTTTGTGATCAAAAAAAATTAATTAGGAGCGCAAAGTTACAAAAAAAGCCGTTCCGAGCAATATCAGAACGACCTTTTTAGTAATGTTTGGAAACCAACCAAACATAATTAACCAACTAAAACCTAAAATTTAAACCACTGTACACTCCAATGGCGTATGGGCGAAAGCTTTCTGTACTATTTTTAAATGTATTTGCATGTGCTTTGAAAATCGGTGTGACGTTAAAATGCACATTTTGATATACTTTATAATCTATTTCTAACCCGATATTTCCAGTAAAATTAAAAGGATTTAATTCGGATGTTTTGTTCACTTTATTTGACACATCGTCAATCTGAAAATATATTTCATCTGTATTGCGTATTAATGCACTAAAACCACTAAGAATATTTACTCCGACTTTTCCTTTTTTAAGGGAATATTTGGCCTCTATTGGGATTTCAAAATATCCAAAAACTTGCATCAAGTTTCCGGTTGCAACTTTTCGACCTGTTTCCTGATAAACGAGTCCGGAGTCATTAGGAGCACTGGGCTTAATATCATTTATACTGATTACATCATTATAAGAAATAGCTGAATTACCATCAGCGTAACTATTTGGTGATACATAAACGTCATAAGTTTTATAGCCGTAATTAACTTTGTGAAAACCGGTTTGAATACTAAAACGATCGTTAATTTGATAGGCAAGTTGCACACCGTATGCTGCGGATAGTTGTCCTTGTTTGGAGTTCTCATTAAAGGTCTTGTCAATTGAAGACACATCCGTGTTAAATGCATTGAATAAGATAGGAGCAGCTACTGTAGCTATTGTCCATTTATTCTTATTTTCCACAATTATTTCATCAGTATTGGTATTTTGTTCAGCAAATATTTCTTCAGTAGGTTTAGGAACTTTATTGATAAATATTGAATTTGCAGTGGGGATTAAATCAATTTGAGCAATTTCGTTTTTAAATTGGAATGGAACTTTTGTCAGGGTCTTTTTTATATTTTGTCTTTGTTCTTTTGACAGGTTAACTGTAGCAACTGTATTCGTTTTTTTTGAGGTATTAAAAGAAGAATTATCTACTATTTTATTTTGATTTTGAACAGGAGTATCATCTAAATTGCTATTGATAATTACAGTTTTTGAAAGCGTCTTTTTAGTTATATCTTTTTGCTTTTCGAGATTCGAAATAATCTCTTTGTTTGTTGTGATTGGGATTTCTAACTCCGTGGAATTGTTTTCTTGAATTGTATTTTTGTTAGTTTCAGTTGTGTTGTGATCAGGGGTATTTATTTCCATAAAAGGATTGTTTAAGGAAAATAAGACCGCTAATCCAGCAGCCACTCCACTCATCCACAACCATAAAGGTCGCTTGTTGTTTTCAGGTTTTCCGGATAAGACACTACTAATATTCTTCCAAACATCTTTGGGTGGATACTGTTCAAAATCTCTGAACTTTTCTTGAAATAATCTATCGATATTTTTTAAATCTTTCATCTTATTATAATGCCTCGTATTGGTTGTTTTCTTTTTGATCTTGTTCAATTTTTCTTTTGAGAATTTTTCTGGCTCTTGATAAATTTGATTTTGAAGTCCCTTCACTAATCCCCAAGGTTTTACCAACCTCTCTATGTGAATAACCATCTAAAACATAGAGGTTAAAGACCAAACGATATTGATTGGGTAGACTTTGGATTAAACCGAGGAGATAATCTAAAGAAACCTCTTCTTTACTGATTTCAACGGAAACTTCCTCAGCAATACTCTCTTCGTTAATTAAATTTAGAACGTTTTTCTCTCTATATTTTTGAAGCGCTGTGTTAATTACAATTCTTTTCAGCCAGCCTTCAAAAGAACCTTTGAATTTAAATTGCTCTATTTTTTTAAAAATTGTAATAAAACCATCCTGTAAGTTATCTTCAGCCTCTTCTTTGTTTCTCGAATATTTTAAACTTAGCGCAAAAAGCTTACCGGCGTAAAGACGGTAAATCTCTTCTTGTGCATTTTGTTTGTTATTTGCACAATCTCGTATGAGTTTCTCTAAACTCATGGTTTAGGTTTTTTGGTTTTTAAAAGGAATTGACTCCTTTAAGGATTGTTTGTATCTACATAACTTACAAAATTACAATTTATTCTATTCTACTACTAATTCAAATTCGTCAAATTCATCAATACCCTGATCATTTTGTCCTGTCCAAAATCTAAAAACATAGGTTTTTGATTCTGTTGGTTTAAACGAAAAGGCACAAGTACTTACGCGATAATCATCTGAACAACTCCTATCATCTATAACCTTTGCCAATGCTGTGATTTCTCGTGTGTTATGATTTTTAATATTGTAATCCCTTTCATAAAACGAGTAACATCCATTTATTAATGTATATTTAAAGGAGACATTATATTCAAAATTTACAACTAAATTCTGTGGTATTTGAATATCAAATGCAGGGATTCTTTCAAAATGAAAATTATCATCTTCAGCATCTAACTGACAGGATAAGAAAAGCAAACTGACGATAAATAATATATAAATACGCATAATTGAGAAATCCAATACTTCTGGTTTTGTACTACTTAGATATTAATTATTAAGATTGGTTGCGTTTAAAGGCCCTCAACTTTGTTAGTGAAACTAAATTTTGAGTTTGTTTTGCAAACTCTTCAAAATTATAAGTTGAACTAATCCTGATATTTCAGTAGGATTTAAGCTTAATAGCTCTGCCCTTCCGTAAAGGGTTCAGTCTCGATAATTGTCGGGATACCTTGAGGCTTTTTATTTTAAATATAAAGGCTGCTAATTTTATTTAGAATTGTCTGAGCCAATTTTATTTTAGATTCAACAGTCCAACCGGCTATATGAGGTGTTAATAAAACAGTATCGGCATGAATCAGATAATCAAAGGCTTCTGGGAAGTTTTTATTTTCAAATAGATTTTCGAAAGATAATTTTTCATATTCCAAAACATCTAATCCGGCTCCGAGTATTTTTTTTGACTTTAAGGCCTGAACTAAATCATCAGTAACAACAGCTGTTCCCCTTGCAGTGTTAAGTAAGTAAAAAGGTTTTTTAAAGGCATGTATGAATTCTGTATTCACCATTTTATAAGACAGTTTGTTGTGTGGTGTATGTATACTTACTACATCTGCCTCCTTTTGTAGTTGTGTTAGGGAAACTTGTTGTGAGTTTTGATCTCCAACATTTTTTTTTATATCATAACATATAACATTCACATCAAAACCTCTAAGTTTTTTGGCAAATGCTTTACCCATATTACCATAACCGATAATTCCAACGGTTTTTCCATCTAATTCAAGACCTCTGTTTGCTTCTCTCAACCATTTTCCTTGTCTGATTTCTCGATCAGCTTTATTGAGTTTGTTTAAAAGGGACAATAGCATTCCCAAAGTATGTTCACCTACAGCATTACGATTTCCTTCTGGAGCAGCAATCATGCGAATATTTTTTTTACGGGCATAATCGACATCAATACTTTCTAAACCGGCTCCAACTCGTGCTATGAATTGTAGTTTTGTGGCTGCATCAATAAATTGTTTGTCAATTTTAAAACGACTGCGTATAACAATTCCATAATAGTCAGGTAATTTTTGAATGATTGCTTTTAGATTAGATGTGTAATCCATATCGCAATGAAAACCCAAATTTTTTAAGCCTTTTTGTAAAAGTGGATGATTCTCATCAAGAAATAGTATTTTTTTCATTTTTCAAATCTTACTATTTTTATAGTTTCTACAAATGTATTGCTATTATAAAACAACAAGTGTTATTAATTTAACAGGGCTGTCAGGATTTCAAATTCTTTTTTAGGGTCTTTATTTTCGTATAAAATATGATAAATAGTATTGATAATAGGTGTATTTGCTTTGTTACGCTTATTAATATCAAAAGCACTTTTAGTAGCGTAGTAGCCTTCGGCGACCATTTTCATTTCCATCATGGCGGATTTAACTGTATATCCTTTCCCAATCATATTACCAAAAGTTCGATTACGGCTAAAAACAGAGTAACCGGTGACCAATAAATCACCGAGATAAGCTGAATTGTTGATATTTCGTTTGGCATCCCAAACCTTTTTGGTAAAACGCTTCATTTCTCTGATGGCATTACTCATAAGTACCGCCTGAAAATTATCACCATAGCCAAGAGCATGTGCAATTCCTGCAGCTAATGCATAAATATTTTTTAACATGGCAGCATATTCAGTCCCAATTATGTCATCTGAAATAGTAGTTTTTATATACTCACTTGATAACAAAGAACTCATCTGTTCTGCGATTTTATTATTATGGGAGGCTATGGTAAGATAGGACAAACGTTCCATCGCAACTTCTTCAGCATGACAAGGTCCTGCAATAACACCAATTTGATCATAGGAAACACCATATTTTTGATGAAAGTGTTTCCCTACTATTAGGCCACTTTCAGGAACAATACCTTTAATTGCCGAAAAAATATTTTTATTTAAAAGAGATACTTTTAGCTTTTCTAGTTCACTTTGTAAAAAAGCAGAAGGTACAGCAAAGATTAGATAATTCCCGTATGAAACGGCCTTATTAATATCTTCAAAAAATTTTAGATTTGCAGGATCGAATGTTGCTTGACTTAAATAATTTGGGTTGTGACCATGTCTTTTAAGGTGTTCGATAGCATAGGTGCTTCTCATATACCATCCTACTTCATCCAGGTTTTCACATAACATTTTGACGATGGCAGTTGCCCAGCTACCACCTCCAATAACACATACTTTTATTCTGTTCTGCATATAGGTTTTGTTGGTTAAGTTGACCAAAGGTACTAAAAAAAGCCAATCAGTTTTAACCGATTGGCTTATAATTGTAGTCAAAAACTGATTGACTTATTTTTTTACTTTAAAAACATCAGCAATAATTTGTTCTAAATTATGCTTTGGAAGTGCCCCTGTTGCCATTTGTGGTTCCCCTTCAGCCGGGCAAAATAACATAGAAGGAATACTTCGAATACCAAACGCGGCTGATAATTCACGCTCTGCTTCGGTATCTACTTTGTAGATGTTTAACTTGTCACCGTATTCTTCACTGAGTTCTTCTAAAATCGGAGCTACCATTTTACAAGGTTGACACCAATCGGCATAAAAATCAATTATACAAGGCACATCGCCTTCAAATTTCCATTCTTTATTTTTTTCAAAGTTAAAGACTTTTTCCAGAAAGTCTTTTTTTGTGAGCATTGTAGTCATGTTGTTTCTTTTTTTATAATTATACTATACTTTTTGGCAATAAACATGCCGTTATTTTCAGCCGACAAATTGACAGTTTTTTTAGAAATCAATATGTAGTGTTTGTTACAAATATAAAAAGGCCTCCAAAAAGGAAGCCTTTTATGTTTAAAACAGGTTTGTTGTACACTGTTTTTTACACTATTTTAGACACTAATTAAAGCAGTCGGTTAAAATAGGAATGTTATTGGAAATATCAAGATTCTAGCATATTGAGACAGCTTTGATATTAACAATTTGTTAACCCCATAAATAACCTGACTTCGTCCTAAACTTTGCTCACAGTTTCAGATAATTAGCCCATAGGCAATCCAATATTTATGAGAACTATCTGGATAATTTGAGTGAATTTGGGGCAGTATATGGGCTAATTATCGAAATCTATTAATAGAAAAGCCAATAGCACAGCATCTTTTCACTAAAAACCATTTGCAATAACTAGTTATAACTACTTGTTTTTTAGCAAAAACCTACTGTACTCTTGACTTTCTGTGAGATAAATCTTAGGTCGAACCCAGGTTAATAGGTATCTTTGCAGTTCTAAATTTAATTTATCATGAGAAATTTCATATTATTATTGTCTGTTAGTTTTTTGTTTATAAGTTGCAAAGAGTCAAAATCTATTTCAAAAACAACAAAAATCAAGTATACAGAAACTGAAAAAGGAACAGTCGTTGATAAATATTTTGGCGATGAGGTTGCTGATCCATACAGATGGTTGGAAGACGATATGTCTGTAAAAACGGCCGCTTGGGTAAAAGCACAAAACAAAGTTACTTTTGGTTATTTAAACCAAATTCCATATCGTGATCAATTAAAAGAAAGACTGGAGAAAGTGTGGAATTATGAGAAGGTAGGCGCTCCATTTAAAGAAGGGGATTATACTTATTTTTACAAAAACGATGGTTTACAAAATCAATATGTTATGTATCGTTTTAAAGAAGGGGAAGAGCCGAAAGTGTTTTTAGACCCCAATACTTTTTCAGAAGACGGGACCATTTCTTTAGGAGCTGTCAGTTTTTCGAAAGATGGTAGTAAAGTTGCTTATGCCATTTCAGAAGGTGGCAGTGATTGGAGAAAAGTATTGGTGATGAATGCGCTAACTAAAGAAATTATGGAAGATACTTTAATTGATATTAAATTTAGTGGTTTGTCCTGGAAAGCCAACGAGGGATTTTATTATTCGAGTTATGAAAAACCCAAAGGAAGCGAACTATCCGCAAAGACAGATCAACACCGTTTGTATTATCACGCTTTAGGAACACCTCAAAAAGAGGATCCGATACTATTTGGAGATGCACAAAAACGCCGCTATGTAGGAGGAGGAGTTACAGAAGATAATCGCTATTTAGTTATTACCGCTTCTGAGTCGACATCCGGAAATGAATTGTATATTAAAGATCTGACAAAAGAAAACAGTCCCCTAGTTACACTTGTTGATAATTTTGACAATGATTCTTATGTGATTGATAACAAGGGAAGCAAGTTGTATATTGTAACAAATTTAGAAGCGCCAAACAAAAAAATTGTCACCGTAGATGCTGCTTCGCCTGCCTCAAAGAATTGGAAAGATTTTATTCCGGAAACAGAAAATGTATTAAGTCCGAGTACGGGTTCCGGTTATTTCTTTACGGAATATATGATTGATGCGGTTTCCAAAGTAAAACAATATGATTATAACGGAGATCTGATTCGTAATATTGAGCTTCCGGGTATTGGAAGTATTGGAGGTTTAGGAGGAAAATCAAATCAAAAGGACTTGTATTATACTTTTACAAATTACATCACGCCCGGTACCATTTATAAATATCACCCAAAAGAAGGGACTTCAGATACTTATCGTAAGTCAAAAATTGATTTTAATAGTGATGAGTACGTGTCTAAACAAGTTTTTTACAACTCGAAAGACGGCACAAAAATTCCGATGATTATTACCCATAAAAAAGGTGTTGAGTTAGATGGAAAAAATCCAACCATCTTATACGGTTATGGAGGTTTTAATATTAGTTTGACTCCTTCCTTTAGAATTACAAATGCGGTTTGGATGGAACAAGGTGGTATCTATGCAGTTCCCAATATACGTGGTGGTGGTGAATATGGCAAGAAATGGCACAAAGCAGGTGTAAAAATGAATAAGCAAAATGTATTTGATGATTTTATAGCAGCGGCTGAGTATTTGATTGAAAACAAGTATACATCCTCTGACAAATTGGCGCTTCAAGGAGGTTCTAATGGAGGGTTGTTAGTCGGTGCAGTCATGCTTCAAAAACCTGAATTAATGAAAGTTGCATTACCGGCTGTCGGTGTTTTAGACATGTTACGTTATCATACATTTACGGCAGGAGCCGGATGGGCTTATGATTATGGAACTTCTGAGGAGAGTAAAGAAATGTATGAATATCTCAAAGCCTACTCTCCTGTTCACAATGTAAAAAAAGGAGTTGCTTACCCGGCGACACTTATCACTACAGGTGATCATGATGACAGGGTTGTGCCGGCACATTCATTTAAGTTTATCGCAGAATTACAAGCAAAACAAGCCGGTGATAATCCGGTGTTGATTCGTATTGAAACGGACGCAGGTCATGGAGCCGGAACACCTGTTTCTAAAACGATAGAACAGTATGCAGATATTTTTTCATTTGCTTTGTGGAATATGGGAATTAAAGAATTGAAATAATTTTTTCATTTTTTATAATGTAGTTTGATTTAATACGTTTAAAAAAGTAATAAGCCTATAAAAATGTCTGTACTGATTAACACATATTCACAGAAAGAAGAAAGACTTAATGTCTGGACTCATTTTATAGGCTTACTATTAAGTGTTGTAGCTCTGACTGTTTTGGTTGTTAAATCAAGTCTATACGGAAATGTATGGCAAATAGTTAGTTTTAGTGTTTACGGAGCAAGTATGATTCTTTTGTACACAGCATCAACTTTATATCACAGTTCAAAAAAGCCAACGACAAGAACAAGATTAAATGTCTTTGATCATGCGGCTATTTATATTTTAATAGCAGGAACTTACACTCCTTTTGCATTGGTAACTTTAAATGGCGTGACAGGTTGGATTTTGTTTGGAGTAACTTGGGGGATTGCCGTTCTAGGTGTTATTTTTAAGCTGTTTTACTTTGGGAAATACGACAAACTTTCTACGATAATGTATGTTTTGATGGGTTGGTTGGCTTTGTTTGCAATTAAGCCTTTGATTGAAAATCTATCAGTAGAAGGATTAATTTGGCTGGCCTTAGGAGGTGTTTTTTACACCATTGGAGCTGTTTTATATAGTGTTAAAATACCCTATAATCATGCAATTTTTCACGTATTTGTGTTGTTGGGAAGCATTAGTCATTTTATTAGCATCTTTTTTTATGTGTAATATTTTTGGCAGTAGTAGATACGTAGCATGCTACGTATCTACTACTGCCATTGCCACCATCATAAATTAATCAAGTTCAGAATTGTTTTGTATAAACTTTTTTCATCCAATCCCAATTGGCTATATAATTCATTAACACTTCCATGTTGTACAAAAGTATCAGGAATACCTAAAACTCTTATTTTCTTATTGATGTAGTTGTTTGTTTGGGAAAATTCCAAAATAGCACTACCAAATCCGCCATTAACTGTGCCATCTTCTATGGTAATAAGTGTATCAAATTTTTTGAGTATTTTGTGTAAAAGTGTTTCGTCTAAAGGTTTGACGAAGGCCATATCATAATGTGCTATATCTAATTCAGAATGGTTTTTTAGAATATTTTGTACGGTATTTCCAAAAGGACCTATTGTAAGGATTGCAGCCTTATTCCCCTCAGATAGTAGGTGTCCTTTTCCCACAGTTATTTTTTTAAATTCTTTTTGCCAATTACGATGCTCACCACGTCCACGAGGGTATCGAATTGCCATTGGTTGTGTAGTATATTGAGCAGTATATAATAAATTACGTAAAGCTATTTCGTCTTTTGGGACTGCAATAATCATATTGGGAATGCTACGTAAAATAGCAATATCAAATATTCCGTGATGTGTAGGCCCATCGTTTCCTACAATACCGGCCCGATCTATACAAAAAACAACGGGCAAGTTTTGTAAAGCGATATCATGAATTATTTGATCGATAGCTCGTTGTAAAAAAGTTGCATAAATAGCGATATACGGAATAAAACCTTGTGTTGCTAACCCACCTGCAAAGGTTACCGCATGTTGTTCCGCAATACCTACATCAAAAGCACGTTTTGGAAAAGCTTCTAACATATATTTCAGTGAAGTACCTGTTGGCATAGCAGGTGTTATACCAATAATGTTGTTATTTTGTTTTGCTAATTCAACCAAAGTTAGCCCAAATACATCTTGATATTTAGGAGGTAAATTGGTGTCAAAATTGGTTTTAATAAGACCTGTTTTTTTATCAAAAATCCCGGGTGCATGAAAAGTAACTTGATCTTTTTCAGCTGACGATAAGCCTTTCCCTTTGGTTGTAATTATGTGTAAAAACTTGGGTCCGGATACAGTTTTTAGATAACTGAGTATTTTGATTAATTCTTCGACATTATGACCATCCATCGGTCCAAAATATTGAAAGTTTAGATCTTCAAAAATATTATTCCCGGTTTGTTTGGAATCTAGCTTGATACTTGTTAAATAATCTTTTAAAGCACCTACATTTGGGTCAATCCCCATTTCATTGTCATTTAATACTACTAAAATATCTGCATCGGTCACTCCGGCGTGATTTAAAGCTTCAAATGCCATTCCCGATGCGATACTTGCATCTCCAATAACAGCGATGTGTTTTCGTTTTTTTTCTAGTAGTTGTGCCGCGATTGCCATTCCTAATATTGCAGAAATAGAAGTGGATGAATGACCTGTTCCAAAGACATCAAACTCACTTTCAGAACGGCTTGGAAATCCGGAAAGACCTTTATATTGTCGATTGGTTTTAAAAGCTTTACGTCTTCCCGTCAGAATTTTATGAGCATAAGCTTGATGTCCGACATCCCAAACTAATAGATCATCTGGAGTGTTATAAATATAGTGTAAAGCAATACTCAGTTCGACAACTCCTAAACCGGCGCCAAGATGTCCTTTTTTTGAGGAGACAATATCAATAATATATGCTCGTAGTTCAGTTGCTAATTGCGGTAATTGTTCAATTGCTAATTTTCGTAAATCTTTAGGGGAATTTATAGCTGATAAGAAAGAATATTTCATGTAGCAAATTTAGGATTAAGAATTAAAAAAATATAATAATCCTATAAAAAAACCACCTGTTTATTAGCAGATGGTTTTATGATTGTGATAAATCTAAAATATATAATGCAAAAATATCATTAATAATTTAGAAATCAGAGTATTAGATAATTTTCTTTAACACAAAGGTATTATAATTCAATAGTTGCAACTTGTGAAACTTCTCCTGCAATAACTGTAATTGGTGCTGCAGACACATAATTATCATAGCCTTCTTGTTCTATTTGAATGAGATAATCTCCTGCGTCAAGTCCTTGGATTAAAAAAACACCATTTTCATCTGTAAGTGATTCAGCTACATAAACATCATCTTGATAAACACTAACAGAAACATTGGTTAAAGGAACGGCTTCCTCAATATCATCATTTTCAACTTCTCCGGTAACTGTACCGCTTATAGATCCGGAATTAACTTCAGTATTAACTCTTATCACTGGTTTTAAATTGTATTTGCCCGAATTTCCTGTATCGACAATTGATTTATTAACATCCCAATCAAGGATGAATGTATACGAAAAACCAGGCTCCAAATTGGTGTTTAAATTCAATTTTAAACCGGATTGTAAAGCACTTGGTGTGTCAAGATGAACTGAAATGGGCTCTTCTCCTTCAATAACTAAGTTATTGTTGTCGCTTAAGACGAGCCTTATTTGTTTTAACGTCCCGGAAGGGATGATTTGATCTGTCAATAAAAGATTATTTCCTGCGATGAGTTCGGTTAAATCAATATTAATCGGATAACCGCTTACAGGAATAAAACTTGTCCAAGCTTCTTCATTTTCAGAATTATTGTACAGTATGTCAATAATTTCGACATTTACTTCTAAGTAATCACCGGGAGCATCAATTAATTTTAACTGTATTCGGGCTGTGTCAATTGTATCGTTTTTACAACTTTGAAAACCAAAAAATACAAATAGTGTCAATATGATAAAACTGAATTTTTTTAAAATCATTTTTTAATTTTTATGGAGCAAGTGCAAAACCTGTGGACTTGAAATATTTCAAGCCCATAATTTT
>JAOZTK010000028.1:12928-19949 GCA_029942185.1 Flavobacteriaceae bacterium | reverse complement strand
ATAAAAGGAATCGACCTATCACGCCTTTGTCGTGACAGGAAAGGTCGAGGTACCTACCTATCGGCAGGCAGGTTAAACCAATAACCCGCTGAAAAAGCGGGATTAGTCATGCTTGCAGCTTGATTTTCAATTCGACTAACTAAAAAATTGGAATAATTTTTTAGAGTCTCACGAATAAAGTATTGCATTTTTTTTAACACTTATATTCTGTGAATTTTGTATTTTTATAAATCTTTTAAAACAAAATAGTATGAACTACAAAGTACATCGTTTGGATATTAATCTTGAAAAAGATCAATTGACATTAGAAAAGTTTTTAAATGAATTGTCGGGTGAAGTAATTTCAATTATTCCAAATATAGCCAAAACAACTATATTTCAAATTTACGGATTTACTCGCAAAATTGATTTTATTATTATTATAGAAAAAATAAAATAAGGATCGATCTAAAATCCTAAGAATTATTTAACAATCAATTTTTTTATCACACTTCCTCGATTCATCAATACTTCCACAAAATACATTCCCGGATGAAGTTTTGAAATATCGATGATTGTTATAGGCTTTTTTATTTGTAAAAACTCTTGTCCGATAAGATTATAAATAAACACTTCTCTTATATCAACGCCATCGATGCTTGAAATAAAAAACTTTTCGTGAGCCGGATTTGGATAAAAATCAATATCAAACTCAATATTAGCACTTGGAACCGACATGTTCTCACAAGCTGTTTCTACCTCTACCTCATTGTTACAACCGGTAGCATTATTGGAAATATCCAAACTTCCATTTGGATTGGCAATATAATCACAAACACTCTGAACATGACAAGTAGCTAAAGAGACATTTTCACTTATGGTCAGTCCTGTAATTGATCCGGCCGTTATCTGATCCAGACCCGTCAGACTACTCAAAGTTGCATTGTCATATATTTCAAGATAACCACCCCCGATAGAAGTTAAATTAGAAAGGGCTGATAAATTGTTTAGATAATTACTATAAGAAATCTGAAAACTACCTCCAATTGTACTCAGACTCTCAAGGCCTGATAAACTAGTCAGACTACTTGTATAGATTTCAAAACCTTCTCCTATAGTAACGAGACTTTCAAGACCTGTCAAATTTGTCAAAACAGTGTTTTCTCCAATCCACATATTTTCTCCAACACTGATCAAATTGTCAAGACCTGTTAAATTAATCAAACTCTCATTCCCTGAAACTTGAAGGTATCCCTGAATAGTTGTCAGATTTTCTAAGCCCGTTAAACTCGTCAAAGCATCCGTTTGGTTAACAATAAGACCTCCTCCTATAGTTGTCAAATTATCCAATCCTGTTAAATTTGTCAAGACATCACTACTTCCATAAATATCCAGATCTCCACCGATAAAAGTGATGTTTTCCAATCCTTCTAAACTGCTCAATACATCGCAATCATAAAATCGCAGTCTCCCCCAGATTGATGTCAACACATTTAAACCAGTTAGATTGGTAATGTCATCATTCTTAATCAAAACATTTCCCTCTATTTCAGAACAACCCGGGTAATCCGTTTGGAAATTGTCGATTTGTGTTTGTGTGTCAAATGTAATTCCTGCCGGCAGACAGCTTTGAGAAATTACAGTAGCCTGATAAATAAGGGCTACAACGAAAAATAATGTTAATTTTTTCATGATATGGTTCTTTTTGCCTATAAAGGTACGATGTATTTTAATATCTATCAATTTTTTATGCGATTATTTATCGGAATCATATTTTTGCTTCAAATAATACAATATCTATGCATTCTTTGCTTTGTATATCCAATTAAAAAGGCAGTAATTAAATTTTGGCCGTTTTAAGTTTCTAGCGGCTTTAGCTAGATTCTTAAAAAGCAACAAAACTTTTACAGACCGAATTAATGCTTAAAAGACTCTGTCGTCCGATAAAAGATATTAGACCGCTCCGCTATTAGACTTTAGACATTAGACAACTTTTTGGAAACTTTATAATCAGCCCTTTACAACGAATATTGCACTAGCTTTAACATTATCAATAAAAATTATTACAAGTAATGAATAGCATGGTGTCAAATGTAAAATGAAAGTTGTTGATTATTAACCGGACACTAGTATTTAAAATATAAATATCAGCCGACACATATCGATTAAAACAAAAAGAATGGTAACTTTACTCAAAAAGAAACAGACCGGATAATTTAGTTATAAGACACTTAAATTTTAGCATTATGAGCATCTTAAAAAAATACAACAGGCATCTAATAAAAAGGGGATTTAACGGTCCTTTAACCTTTCACCGACCCTATGAGCTAGGTCACATTGTAACATTTGACAGATTGTCCGGATTTGAAATTGTCGGCCATATTGAAGATGATTTTTTCAACTTAAAGGCTTTTAAAGCAAAGAAATTTTCCGGAAAAGCAGAAGCAGATATTGACTTTGGTTCGGAAACAGGAGTTAATATCGATGTTAAACTCAAGGGTGATCTACAGATTCCAAATAGCAGATTAAAAATTGACGATTCCGGATTGGTAATAAGTTTTGAGAAAAAAGCCTCTTATTTGTTAAAAACAGGAGATACAATTGTTCATTATATTGAAAACATTGCCGAGTTGGGGAAAAAAGTCAAATCCTTATATATTGCAAAAAAATGGAACAGGCAGTGGTTTATTATTACTGAATTAATCGAAGCTGAAAGAGCGACCTTACTGATTTCAAGATCCAGTAAATCAAAAATTGAATTAAAGGCAGAGGGAGCCATTCAATCCATCTCTGAAAATGACTTAGTAGGTGCGGATATTGATTTTTCAATACTTGTAAAGAAAGACATGAGTACGAGTATCATTGGCAAAAAAGGCCCTTATTTCCCCTTGTTTAAAGCAAATGGACTAAAAGTAAAGCGGTTATTTCCAAGTCCAATCGGCTCTCCTTTTAGTTTTATTAATAAAGTAAACCCTATGAATGCTTATACAATTTCTGAATTGGAAAAAAAGGATTCAAACTTTGAAATTGCTTTTGAAACACATGATTTTAGAGAAGACATGTTCGATGAAGATGACGATTATCTACTGTGATAAAGGCATTCAAACAAATGAATAGAATCTTGCATTTAGAAATTATTACATCTTAACAAGAATATCGTCAAGTATGGATTTCACGCGATTCACAACTTTTGGGATAGCTTTTTGAACCTTGTAAAACAAGTGTATACATTCCTAATTATCTTCTTTGGACTTGTATTTAGCAGCTTCGACATTGTGAACTATTGCCACAATTAGTGTATCCGGATAGTCTAATAAAAAAAAATGATGAAAGTCGTGCGTTTTATACATTTAAATTTTCCTTATCATTAAAACTATCTTTCTCAAAAAAGTAATAATAAAAGGAAATATCAGTAAATTTGTCGGAATATAAATTCAAGTATTATGCACGAAATGTCCATCGCTATAGGTATCGTAAACATTGCAAAAGAAGAAGCTAAAAAAGCGAATATTGATCGTTTTTCGAAAATTGATCTCGAAATTGGAACCTTAGCGGGAATTGAATTTGATTCTTTAGATTTTGTATGGGAAGTCGCTGTAAAAGACAGCGTTTTAGAGCATGCAAAAAAAAGAGTACATAAAATTCAAGCAAAAGCAAAATGTTCTGATTGTAATTTTGAATTTCCGATTAAATTTATCCATGACTCTTGTCCGAAATGCGGAAGTTTTTTAAAAAATATACTTCAAGGTAAGGAATTGCGCGTAAAAAGCCTAGAGACATTCTAAAAAAATATACAGAAACTTATCAGATTCTCATTATTATACCATTTATTTTAAATATACATCGAGTATAACAAGTTGTTATAGCTTTTTTTTGATATATGTGTTTATTTTTAAAATATGACTTATATCATTTATAACTAATTTAAACAAACGTTACCTTTGTTACATAAATCATTAAAAACGTGATTATGCTCATAAAAAATAAAGTAGACAGAAGTCAACTAATGTCTGTTCTTTGGGAAATACAAAGAAAAAAAAGACATATAGCACATGATGATATTACAAAAATCGCCAAAGAGTTTGAACTCTCAAGGATGGAAGTTGAAGGTGTGCTTACTTTTTACCATTTCTTTCACAGAAAAGATTGTGGAAAATACACCATTTATATAAATAACTCTATCACATCTAAACATGCTGGGATGAGCAGCATAAAAAAAACTTTCGAACAAGAAATTGGTATTCCTGTAGGCAAGCTTTCTTTTGATAATATGTTTGGCTTATACGAAACAGCTTGCATCGGACTTAGTGATCAAGAACCAGCTTGTCTTATTAATTTTAAGCCCTTTACAAACCTTACACCCGAAAAGGTTAAAGATATTATTTCTAGAATAAGAAATGGTGAAAAACCCAAAGATTTTTGTGATAAACCAAAGAGTAACATCCAATATACTCCTAGCAAAGATAGAACTGTGTTTTTTAAACCTTATAGAGATTTTTCATCACTTACATTTTTAAAAAATAATACCCCAGAACATTTAATAAAACTTGTTAAGAAATCAAAATTAGCAGGTAGAGGTGGTGCCTTTTTTCCAACAGGTTTAAAATGGCAATTTGCTCGTCAAAATGAAGCAGAGATAAAATATATTATTTGCAATGCAGATGAAGGTGAACCCGGAACTTTTAAAGATCGGGTATTATTACAAGAACATCCTGAATTACTAATTGAAGGAATGATTCTCGCTGCTTATGCAGTTGGTGCTTCCGAAGGAATCATCTACTTGAGAGGCGAATATAGATATCTCAAAAAAGAAATTGAAAAAGTTATAGCTTCTTACAGAAAATATAATTTCTTAGGTAGTAATATCGCTGCGAAAAACCCATTTGATTTTGATATTTATGTTCATTTAGGTGCTGGTGCATATGTATGTGGTGAAGAAACTGCTTTGATACATTCCATAGAAGGAAAAAGAGGTGAACCCAGCACTAAAGTTGTTTTCCCGGTAGAAAAAGGGTATAAAGACAAACCTACCGTTGTAAATAATGTTGAAACGCTCTGTGCCGTACCACGTATTTTGGAAATGGGCATAGATAAATGGTTGAGTTTAGGAACAGAAAAAACACCAGGAACTAAAATACTCAGCGTTTCAGGAGATTGTAAAAATGAAGGTATATACGAGATTGAATGGGGTATGAATTTTAGAGAATTTCTAGAGCTAGTTGGTGCTAAAAACCCAAAAATGATTCAATGGAGTGGCCCTTCAGGAAATGCATTATCTAAAGTAGATTTCGATAGAAACATTTGTGGAGAGGATCTTATCTGTGGTGGCTCTGTAATGATTTTTGATGGATCAAGAGATATTCCTACTATTCTAAAACACTTCTCAGACTTCTTTGTTGATGAATCTTGTGGTATTTGTGTACCTTGTAGAACAGGTAATTTTTTACTCAATAAAAAAATTGACAAAATGATTACAGGTGTCGCGACTAAAAGAGACATGATGGACATCAAAGAATGGAGTAAAATCATAAAAACAACTAGTAGATGTGGATTAGGACAAATGTCATCCAATTCGCTCAATGATGCCATAGAAAAATTTCCTGAAGTTTTTGAAAAATACATGGCAGATGAATCTGCTTGTAAAACTTCATTTAGTTTAGAAAAAGCAACTGCTGAATACGACCAAATTATTAACGAAATCACTTCCGATTATGAGTAATTTAATAAGTCTTACAATTGATGGTAAAAAAATCCAAGCAGAAAAAGGTAAAAACTTGGTTGATGTCGCCAAAGAAAATGGTGTTGAAATACCTACTTTATGCTATTTTAAAAGCATCAATCCCACTTTGGGAACTTGTCGCATCTGTACGGTTAAACTAAACGGCAAGCACACAACAGGTTGTACAACTCATGTAGCAGAAGGAATGAATATTGAAATAAATACACCTGAATTACTAGACAACCGTAAAGCTATTATTGAAATGCTTTATGCAGAAGGCAATCACTTCTGCCCCACTTGCGAAAAAAGTGGTAATTGTGAAATGCAAAGTCATGCTTACAATATGGGATTAACAGTTACACGTTATCCTCATGCATTTAGACAAAAATCAGTAGATTTCACTCCTAATCGTATGATTATGGAATCCAATCGTTGTATTTTGTGTAAACGTTGTGTAGAAGAAATTAAAACAAAAGACGGAAAAAGTGTTTTCTCATTTGTTAAAAGAGGTATTAATACTCAAGTACAAATTGATTATAAAGAAGAACGTAAATTAAGTGACAACGACGTCTTACACGCAATGAATATATGTCCTGTTGGAGCCATTCTTGTAAAAGGTATTGCCAATGAAAAACCTTTCGGCGAACGCAAATATGATTTTTTAAACCAAAATGTACATACATCTTTAAATAATACTAATAAAATTGAACTAAAAGACGATGAAAAATTTATTGTTGCTACTACTTCTTTAGCCGGTTGTTTTGGTTGCCATATGTCTTTATTAGATATTGATACTGAACTATTGGATATGCTAGAAATAATTGAATTCAATAAATCTCCATTAACAGACATTAAAGATTTCAGTAAGCAATGTCATGTTGGACTGATAGAAGGTGGATGTGCTAATGATGAAAATGTTCATGTTTTGAAAAAATTCCGTGAAAAATGTGATATTCTTATCAGCTTTGGAGAATGCGCAATAATGGGTGGTATCCCAGCTATGAGAAACTTTGTATCACTACAAGCATGTTTGGAAGAAGCATACTTAAATGGTCCAACAAGTGAACTAGGAGCTGATATCATACCTTCACATGAAGATATCCCAAAACTCCTTGATAACGTGTACCCTTGTAATGAAGTTGTTAAAATTGACTACTATATACCAGGTTGCCCACCCAATGCACATCATATTTGGAAAGTAGTAAAGAGCATTTTATTAGGAGAAAAAATTCCTATTGCACACGAAGAGTTTAAATATGACTAAGGTCAATTAAAAATGTAAATTCTAGTTTTATATGTTGAATCAAATAAACACTTTCATCT
>JAOZTK010000028.1:0-12828 GCA_029942185.1 Flavobacteriaceae bacterium | reverse complement strand
AATTAAAAATGTAAATTCTAGTTTTATATGTTGAATCAAATAAACACTTTCATCTTTAAAACTTTTTAACTTTTAACAAAAAGAAAATGTCACAAAAATTAGTAATAGATCCTGTAACAAGAGTAGAAGGTCATGGTAAAGTGACTATTCATTTAGATGAAAACAATCAAGTAACGGATGCAAAATTTCATATTGTAGAATTTAGGGGGTTTGAACGTTTTATACAAGGACATCCTTATTGGGAAGCACCTGTATTGGTTCAACGCTTATGTGGTATTTGCCCGGTTAGTCATCATTTGGCAGCAGCCAAAGCAATTGACCAAATTGTAGGTGTAGATCCTGATGATTTATCACTTCCTGCTCAAAAAATAAGAAAATTATTACATTTTGGTCAAGTATTTCAATCGCATGCATTGCATTTCTTTTATTTAGCATCTCCCGATTTATTGTTTGGAGTAAATTCCGACCCATTAAAAAGAAATGTGGTTGGTGTTGCTATGGCATTCCCAGATTTGGCAAAAAAAGGAATACTGATGCGTAAATTTGGACAAGAAATCATCAAACTTACCGCAGGAAAAAGAGTGCATGGAATTGCAACAACTCCAGGTGGTGTGCACAAAACAATTACTGCCAAAGAACGTATGTATTTCCTAGATGAAAAAGAAATTCCATCTGTAGATACTATGATAAAATGGTCCGTTGAAATTATTGATTTTATCAAAAAATATCACAGTGATAACAAAGATTTCCTAGACACTTTTGCCGCTTATCCTTCTGGTCATTTGGGTTTAGTCAAAAAAGAAAATGGTTTTTTAGAACTCTATGATGGTGTGCTAAGAGCCACTAATGCTAATGGGAACATCACATTAGACGATATTCCTAATGATGATTACAATGAACATTTCTATGAAAGTGTTAAAAAATGGACGTATTTAAAATTCCCCTATTTAAAGCATCTCGGAAGAGAGAATGGATGGAATCGTGTAGGACCACTCGCTAGACTTAACGTTTGTGATGGGATTGAAACACCGCTAGCTCACAAAGAATGGCTTGAATTTAAGGCAACTACCAATGGTAAAACAAATAATATGACCATGCACACACATTGGGCAAGGTTAATAGAGATTCTATACAGTGCAGAAATGATGAAAGATCTCTTGGAAGATGATGATTTATTAAGTGATGATTTAATCAGAAAAGGCAAACGTAGAAAAGAAGGTATCGGTATTATAGAAGCGCCACGAGGAACCTTAATTCATCATTATGAAGTAGATGAAAAGGATAGAATAACACGATGTAATTTGATAGTTTCCACAACACATAATAACGAACCTATGAATCAAGCGGTAAAATGGGTTGCAAATAATGTTTTAAATGGAAAGGCTAAAATCTCTGAAGGAATGTTAAATCAAGTAGAAGTCGCCATCAGAGCTTATGATCCTTGTTTAAGTTGTGCCACACATGCTATGGGACAAATGCCATTAAATATGCAATTGTTTGACCATTATGGGAATTTAATTGATGAAAATATTAAACAGTAATCAACAAACAGTTTACAGTATTCAATCTGCAGTCCGTAGTAGTTGGCTAAGGCTGAAAACTGAATTAGTCATGAAAGAAAAAAGAGTAATATTATTTGGTATTGGCAACTGCGGTAGAGCAGATGATGGATTGGGATGGGCTTTTCTCGATAAAATTGAAAAGAGTTTACCCGATAATTTTGATATAGAATACCGTTATCAATTACAAGTAGAAGATGCTGAACTGGCTGCACAATACGATACTGTCTATTTTATTGATGCGCATATTACAAAACAAAAAAATGGTTTTATTTGGAGAAAATGTATCGCTAAACCCAGTGATAGTTATACTTCGCATGAATTAAATCCGGAAACTATTCTAAACCTCACTGAAAGTATTTATAACAAAAAACCTATTTCTTATGCACTTGGAATCACAGGTGAAAAATTTCTTCTTAGTATGGAATTATCCAAAAATGCAGAGAAAAATTTAGCGAAAGCACTTATTTTTTTTACAAATGACATTCTATCACGATGGAAAACTAGCATGGTTAATCTTTAAATAAAATATGATATTACCTGGATTCTTTGTAAAAGTCAGACAAACTATATTAAGAATACATACTCCACATATAAAAGCTGACATTATTTGGTTATAATATAAAGGATTCAGGTTTTTTTTTATGATATCAAAAAACTATTATTCCGATAAATTTTATCTAATTCTAGTAAATTTTATTTAATTTTGATTAAAATTTAAACTTAAAGCTTATGTGCGGAACTTGCGGATGTGGCGATGGAAATACGGTTAGTATTCAAACGCCCGAAGAACATAAACAGGCTCATCATCTCGATGAAAATCATACGCATGACCACCATCATGGAGACCATCATCACGATCATGTTATTGAAGTTGAACAAAATATTTTGCACAAAAATGATGTAGCCGCCGCACGTAATCGCGGCTATTTTGAAGCCAAAAATATATTCAGCTTAAATTTGGTCAGTTCACCCGGCTCCGGAAAAACCAGCTTACTCGAAAAAACTTTAGCTGATTTAAAATCTGAAAACAATTTTTATGTCATTGAAGGAGACCAACAAACCATGCATGATGCCGATAGAATTGACGCACTACAAATACCTGTAGTACAGGTTAATACCGGATCCGGTTGTCATTTAGAAGCAGATATGATCTATAAGGCAATCAAAAAACTAAATCCAAAAGACAATGCAATCCTAATGATTGAAAACGTAGGCAATCTAGTTTGTCCTGCTATGTTTGACCTAGGTGAACAAGCAAGAGTTGTTATTATTAGCACCACAGAAGGAGACGACAAACCCATCAAGTACCCGGATATGTTTGCAGGTTCACAAATTTGTATCATCAATAAAATAGACTTATTACCTTATGTTAATTTTGATGTGGAAAAAGCAAAAGAATATGCCCTACGTGTTAATCCTAAACTAATCTTTTTTGAAGTCTCAGCGACCACCGGAAAAGGCATGGAAAAATGGTATAAATGGCTTAAAAAGAAAATAAACTAAAAACGGTCAAGGTTATCTAGGCATTGACAAACTTCTAACTTCTAACTTCAAACTTCTATTATGTGTTTAGCAATCCCGGGACAAATAACAGCAATAGACAATCCAATAGACGAAATATTCAGAATGGCCAAAGTAAATTTTAGTGGCATCGTAAAAGATGTCAATTTAGCCATGGTTCCTGAAGCCAAAATTGGCGATTACGTATTGGTACATGTTGGAAGCGCAATCAGTATTGTAGATGAAGAAGAGGCAAAAGCCACTATGGATATTTTGATGCGAATGGATGAATTAAATGATTTAAATAATGATGATTAGAGAATATATACTTTTCTAACAAGGATATTACTTTATTATATGTTATTCGAAATTCACAATGAATTAAGAGAAAATCTAAACGATAATGAAAGTTTACTTTGGGCAGGAAAACCAAAAAGTGGATTTTTTTTTAGACAAATCGATATTTTTCTAATTCCATTTAGTATTTTATGGAGTGGTTTTATAATTTTTTGGTTATATTCTGCTTATACAAGTGGTGCGCCATTAGTGTTTCTACTATTTGGTATCCCTTTTGCTTTAATAGGAGTATATCTGCTATTTGGGCGGTTTTTTTATGATGCAAAACAACGTAAAAATATAATATATGGCTTAACTGAAAAACGAATTATAATCAAATCAACACTGTTTTCAAAAAAAATCCAAAGTATCAATCTACAGACACTTTCAAATATTCAATATATTGAAAAATCAGATGGATCAGGTAGTATAACAATGCAAGTAAATAATTTAAATAATCATCTTAAACTGGATTCAATAAATGATGTTAGAAGGATCTATAACAAAATAAGGGAACAGCAAAGAGTCCAATAATTATGAATACTTCAAACCAAAATTATATCATTTTAAACAAGATTGGAATTATCCAAACACCCTATACTGACAAAGCACCTCGTCAACCTATAGCGAATGCTGATGGCACATTTGTTTTGATTCTCAATGCGGAATACAGCAAAGCCTTAAAACAATTAGATAGCTTTAAATACATCTATGTTATTTATTATCTAGACAAAGCTCTTTGGCCGAACGAATTAGAACTCTCAAAACCCTTAAAAAATCAACAAAAAATAGGACTGTTTGCCAGTCGAAGTCCAAATAGACCCAATCCTTTTGGACTGAGTGTTGTAAAAATTAAAAAGATTGAAAAAAATATTATCTACATTTCTGGAATTGACGCTTTTAATGGCACTCCCCTTCTGGACATTAAGCCGTATATCAAAAAATTAGATGCCAAACCGGATGCAAACAATGGTTGGATCGATGAGATTGAAGGGAAATATTTTATAAAATAATAGATTTATAATAAGTCGGATAACTCATTCATGTTACTTCTTTCAGACAATTCCAAGAAAACTTAACGGGTTTTTTATACTAAAAAAACTTTAGTTTTGTTATAATTAAGTACCCATAAGTAGATTTATGAATAAATATATCCTTTTAATTTTTATAATTTTTTCAATTACGCTTACTAATTGCACAAAATTAGAAAGAGATACACTGCCGTTACATATTGAAATCAATGATTTTGTTTGGAAAGGAATGAATACTTATTATTTATGGCAAGATTCCATTCCTATATTAGATGATTACCGATTTTCTTCACAAACTGATTTATACAATTATGTCGAATCTTATGAGAATACCGAAGAACTTTTTACGGCATTAAAATATCAACCTGATGTGGTTGATAGGTGGTCCTGGATTGTTGATGATTACATTGCTTTAGAAGCTTATTTCAGCGGAATAAGAAAAACATCCGGGGCAAAAATAAAACTATATCTCACTGCTGATGGGAGTAGTGATGTCTTTGGAGTAATCAGATATATCATTCCTAACACGAATGCTGCCAACCAATCCATCGAACGTGGAGATGTGTTTAATTCCGTCAATGGCATTCTTTTAAACACCTCTAATTACCAAGATTTACTTTATAAAAATGATTCGTATGTATTAAATCTTGGTACATTTTACATCAATCCCACCACACAAACTGTGGAAATTACGCTTACAGGAGAAAATGTAACACTTACAAATGGAATTTATACTGAAAATCCTATTTTTAAAAGCAGTATTTTTAATGTCAACACTCACAAAGTGGGCTACTTAATGTACAATTCTTTTACTTCCAATTACAATCAAGAACTCAACAATGCTTTTCAATACCTGAAAAGCGAAAATATTACAGACTTAATTCTTGATCTTAGATATAATGGTGGTGGTTCTGTACAAACAGCTAGCTATCTTGCCAGCATGATTACAGGGCAATTTGAAGGATCAATTCTAACCCGAGAGTTATGGAATCCAAAGTGGCAATCTTGGCTTGAAGAGAATCATCCAGATTGGCTTATTAATTACTTTTCAAATACAATGCAAGATGGCACTCATTTAAACAACTTAAACCTAAATAGCGTAATTATATTAACTACAAGCAACTCAGCTTCAGCCAGCGAATTAGTTATCAATGCCTTAATACCCTATATAGATGTAGTAACAATCGGAACAACTACGCACGGTAAATACGTAGCTTCTGTCACTTTGTACGATTCCCCTAATTTTTCAAAAGACAACATTAACCCTGATCATTTGTGGGCGATGCAACCCATTGTTTTAAAAGAAATCAATAGTGATGGGAATTATGCACCAAATGGTTTTGACCCCGATATCTTTATCGATGAGGATTTTAGCAATATGGGAATTTTAGGAGACACTACCGAACCACTCACTGCTAAAGCCTTAGAATTTATTGAAACCGGAAATAAAACAAGTTCCTTTAAAAATACATTTATCAGCGCACCTAAAAGACAGTTAAAAAGCTTTAACAGATTTGAATATGAAATGTATTTGGAAACCAAACTTCCCTTAGAACGTATTTAATTTAAAGGTTTTGAACTTGTCTCCTCATACATAACAACGGAATCTGATTTTTTATTTCAATTTTTCACACAAAAAAAGCCTCTCGTTTCTGAGAAGCTTTGTCTTTTGGGTGGAAGACCGGGTTCGAACCGGCGACCTCCGGAACCACAATCCGGCGCTCTAACCAACTGAGCTACAACCACCATTTTCTTATTTCAAAAATAAGAGTGTGCAAATGTAAGTCATTTTAAATTATATGACAAAAAAATCTGTATGAACTTAAGCATAAATAGCATTCTCATTTATTAACGTCCGATAAAAGATATAAGACCGCTCCGCTGAAAGACATAAGAGAAAAGACTATATGTCTGTAAATCTGATAATCTTACATTTATTCATAATCTGTTTATATATTTATAGAAACTAAACAAAATAATTTTGTGTTAAAGATTCGCATGCTGTCAAGTTTAAATATGTTTTCGATCCCTTATATTATACTTCTAATAGCAATAAAGTGATATTTTACTTGAACACTAGTGATTCTAATTAGATTAATTACTGATAATTAAAAAAACGCCAACTAAATTATAAGTTTACTAACTTTGTCGCAATGATAAAAGTAATTATTTTAGGAGGTGGAAATGTTGCAACACATTTAGCTCATGTTTTTATAGAAGCATCGAAGGTTCGTTTAGTTCAAGTTTATAACAGAAATATAACTGCCATCGAAAAACTAAAAAAACACACTGCAATTACGGATAATATTCAAAAAATTAAAAAAGCGGATATATATCTTATAAGTGTTTCAGATAGTGCTATTGACCTTGTTGCTTCAAGACTAAAAGTAGCTAATGCCTTGGTCGTCCACACATCCGGAAGTACATCCATATCCGTTTTAAAGAAACACAAACACAAGGGGGTTTTATATCCTTTACAAACTTTCTCGAAAAATAGAAAAATTGACTTTACAAACATTCCTTTGTGTCTAGAAGCCACTGATCCAAAAGACTTGTTGTTATTGGAACAATTGGCTCTTCAAATATCTAAAACACACTATACTATTGACTCTAAGCACAGAAAAAAATTACATACGGCTGCCGTTTTTATCAATAATTTTGTCAATCATCTCTACTTTATAGGAGGTGAAATTTGTAAAACAAACCAGATCGAACCTGATATTTTAAATCCTTTGCTGAAAGAAACCGCCGAAAAAGCATTGGCTATTACGCCGTATAATGCACAAACAGGACCTGCACGCCGTGGCGATCAGCGTACAATAGCAAAACATTTAAAAGATTTAAGCCCAAATCAGCAAGAAATTTATAAATTGCTCTCTCAATCAATTGCCAAAACTTATGGAAAAAAGTTATAAAGAAATATTTCATCAAATCACTACATTCGTCTTTGATGTAGACGGGGTATTAACCAACGGTATTGTTCATATCATGACTGATGGTGAATTGGTTAGGCATATGAACGTAAAAGACGGATATGCTATAAAAACGGCAATTGATAAAGGCTATCCTATTGCAATTATTTCCGGTGGCAATAACGAAGGAGTCCGAACTCGTCTCAGCGGATTGGGAATAAAACATATTTATTTAGAAATTCATAACAAACTAGAAACCTTTGAAGCCTATTGTAAATCGAATGATATCAATCCGAAAAATGTTCTTTACATGGGTGATGATATACCCGATGCTGAGGTGATGAAAATTGTCGGATTAGCTTGTGCACCTCAAGATGCTGATTCTGAAATTCAACAAATAGCAAAATACATATCTCATAAAAAAGGAGGAGAAGGATGTGTTAGAGATGTCATTGAGCAGGTACTGAGGGTTCAAGACAAATGGCTTTAAACAGACTGAGTTTTTACTAAAAACAACAACCCGGATTATTGGTTTTAAAAACGCCATAAAACTCAATAGATTTGTTAAAAAATGACAACTTTTATCCAAAGTTCGTACTTTTGACTATATTTGACACTTAATTAGTATTAATATAAATATCCTTTAAAATGAAAATCAAAATTCTTATTCTATTAGTAACACTTCCATTCTTAGCATTTTCTCAAGATGTTGTCGGAAAATGGAAAACTATCGATGATGATACTGGAAAAGCTAAATCTATTGTAGAAATATTTGAAGACAATGGAAAAATTTTCGGAAAGATTTCTCAAATATTAACTCCGGGAGAAGAAAATAAAAAATGTACTGAATGTAAAGGCGACCTAAAAGATAAACCTATTACAGGTATGCTTATCCTTAAGGATTTAAAGAAAGACGTTAAGGAATGGAATGGCGGTACGATTTTAGATCCTAACAACGGAAAAGTTTACAAGTGTTATATCGTACTTGAAAATGACAACAAACTAAAAGTAAGAGGTTTTATTGGGTTCTCAATAATTGGAAGAACACAATATTGGTATCGAATGGAATAATACCAATCGTTTACAACAAACTCCTAAAGACCGCTGAGAATATGAATTTTTAGCGGTTTTTTTTAGCTTTAAAGTATGCTAGTGATAAGATGATTGACGTCACACCACTGTTACTGGTTCGGCTAATATTGTAACCTGAGTTCGGTGTAAGATGTATTTGCAAGTCAACAAAATACGTTGATAAAGCTATGTGCACTTTGTTTACATAAAAAGAGATTACTACAAAAAATATTAAATCAAACTCCTATAGAAAAAAGGAGAAATTTATTGAACTCACACTTATAAACTCGTTCAAAAACTCCTTAAAATTGAGTTTCACAAACACCAATTACTCAATATTTTTACTTAAATTTGCAAGACTTTAAAAACTAAACGAATGCAATTTATTGTTTCAAGTTCAAAATTACTCAGCCAACTACAAGTTTTAGTCGGCGTCGTAAACACAAATAACACACTGCCTATTTTAGATAACTTCCTATTTGAATTAACAGAAAATAAGCTAAAAATAACCGTTTCTGATATAGAAACCATTATGAGTAGTACGATTTCTGTACAATCAGAGTACAAGGGAACTATCGCGTTGAATGCTCGGTTGTTACTAGATGCTGTAAAGACATTTCCGGAACAACCCCTTACTTTTATTGTAAATGAAGAAACCAATACAATAGAAATTGGTTCAGATCACGGTAAGTATGATATGGCTTTTTATAACGGAGAGGATTTTCCTCAAACCGTTACGCTAGAATCGCCCAGTCGAACTACAATTAGTAGTGAGATTTTGGCTACCGCGATTAATCATACTGTTTTTGCATCAGGAAATGATGATTTAAGGCCTGTGATGAGTGGTGTATTTTTTCAATTTAGTCCCGAAGAATTAACATTTGTAGCAACTGATGCACATAAATTGGTGAAATATTCACGTTCTGATGTAAATTCAGAGGAAGTAGCAGAGTTCATCATGCCTAAAAAACCTTTGAGCATATTAAAAGGGATTTTAAGTACAACCAATAGTGATGTTGAAATTGAGTACAACGAAACCAATGCCAAATTTAGTTTTGACGACATTACACTTACTTGTCGTTTAATCGATGGTAAATATCCTAACTACGATGCGGTTATTCCTAAAGAAAATCCCAATAAACTCACTGTAAACAGGGCTTCTTTTTTAAATTCAGTACGTAGGGCTTCGATATTTTCAAGTAAATCTACCCATCAAATTCGCTTAAAAATGGCGGGAACAGAATTGAATATTTCTGCGGAAGACGTTGATTTTTCAAATAAAGCTGACGAACGTTTAACCTGTAATTATGAAGGAGATGACATGCAAATAGGTTTTAACTCTCGTTTTTTATTAGAAATGCTTAATAATTTGACCTCTGAAGATATCCTTATTGAAATGTCTGAACCCAATAGAGCAGGAATTCTAACACCAATCGATGGAAAAGATGAAGGTGAAGATATTTTGATGTTGGTAATGCCGGTGATGTTAAATAAATAGAATCACACACATAAATTCTAAAGAAATCTACTCAATTTGGGTAGATTTTTTTTGTATTTTTAACCGATGAATTATCTAGCACATATTTTTTTATCAGGAAGCAACTCAGATATTCAAATCGGAAATTTTTTCGGAGATGTTATCAAAGGAAAAGACTATCAAAATTATCCCTTAAATATTTTAAAAGGAATCTTACTGCATCGTCAAATTGACAGCTTTACGGACATACACCCTATCGTTCATCGTAGTAAAAAAAGATTACACCCAAGATATGGGCATTATGCAGGTATTATTATAGACATTTTATACGATTATTTTTTAAGTGTGAATTGGTCCAAATATTCTAAAACACCTCTTGACGATTTTATCAAAAGCTTTTATACAAATTTACATACTAATAGAGAAGCATTACCTGAAGATATCCGATCAACCTCATCAAAACTCATCACTTACAATTGGCTGACAAAATATCAAAGTATGGAAGGAATTGCGCTGGTCTTAAATGGAATGGAAAAAAGGATCAAACACGACATTCCCCTACATATGGGAATTGTTGATTTAAAGGAAAAACATCAAGCGCTTGAAAAGGATTTTAATGAATTTTTTCCATTATTAATAGCACATTCAAAAAACACATTACTCACTCTGAACGACCAATATGAAGAGGAATAATTTATTTTTTATCATTATCAGTTTTGTATCTCTGTCTTTTATTAATGCTTGCAAAGATGTTCCTCATTTGACCAAAAAGGAGGTAACTAAAATTGGTTTTATAGCAGATAGCGCCTTAATCGTAAGCGCACGAAAAGAAGCTTCAAAAATTGGAATAGCCATCTTAAAAAAAGGAGGCAATGCCTTTGATGCGATGATTGCAACGGATTTAGCTTTGGCAGTTTCCTATCCCTTTGCCGGAAATATTGGAGGCGGCGGATTTATGGTTTATAGAACTGCTGACGGAAAAACAGGAGCCTTAGATTATCGTGAAAAAGCACCTTTAGCAGCGACTGAAAACATGTATTTGGATGCTGATGGAAGTATCATCAAAAATAAAAGCACTTTGGGAGCTTTAGCTGTCGGCGTGCCCGGAACACTTGCAGGATTGTTTGCTGTTCATGAAAAATATGGCTCTTTATCCTTTTCAACACTTATTCAACCCGCTATTGATTTAGCTAAGAAAGGAGTTGTAATCACAGCCAAACAAGCAAAAAGGTTTCAATATTTTCGAAAATCATTTCAAAAAATAAATAAACGTTCCATATTCCTCGATAAAAATTGGAAAGCAGGTGATACTATAAAATATTTTGCCCTAGCAAAAACACTGGAGCGAATTCGTGATGAGGGTCGTGACGCATTTTATGGCGGACAAATAGGTCAAGAGATGGTTGACTATTTACAAAAATTGGGAGGAATTATCAGCATAGAGGATCTAAAAAAATACAAAGCAAAATGGAGAGACCCCATACAATTTAATTATAAAGATCTAACAATTACCTCCATGACGCTACCTTCTAGTGGTGGTATTTGTATGGCACAAATATTAAAGAGTATTGAACCTTATGACATTAAACAATACCCACATAATTCTGAAAAATACATTCAACTACTTACTGAAGCCGAACGTCGAGCCTATGCGGATAGGGCTCATTATTTAGGCGATATTGATTTTGTTGATGTCCCTATTGATAGTCTGACAAATAGAGCCTATCTCAAAAAAAGAATGTCGGATTTCAGTTGGCAAGAAGCCGGTAAGTCCGCTCTTATTTCCCA
This sequence comes from Flavobacteriaceae bacterium, assembly GCA_029942185.1. Taxonomy (GTDB): domain Bacteria; phylum Bacteroidota; class Bacteroidia; order Flavobacteriales; family Flavobacteriaceae; genus DQTL01. The sequence continues at coordinate 1,151 of JAOZTK010000028.1, read as the reverse complement.
CGGAAAAATAACTGGATATGAAAGCGAGGAAACCACACATTATTCCATCGTAGATCAATATGGAAATGCAGTAGCTGTGACCACTACTTTAAACGGTGCTTACGGCTCCAAAGTTTATGTAGATAATGGAGGCTATTTTTTGAATAATGAAATGGATGATTTTAGTGCGAAACCCGGCTCGCCCAATATGTTTGGACTCATAGGTGCTAAGGCCAATGCTATTGCCCCTGAAAAAAGAATGTTGAGTTCTATGTCTCCCACAATTGTCGAACAAGATGGAAAACTAAAAATGGTACTGGGTTCCCCCGGAGGAGCTACTATTATAACCGCTGTTTTGCAAAACATCTTAAATGTATATGAATATGATATGAGGATGCAGGAATCCGTAAGTCAAGCTCGTTTTCATCATCAGTGGCTACCCGATCTTATAAAAATGGAACCCGATGGATTTGATAGCATAAGCTTACACAAACTTACGGTTAAAGGCTATAAAATTGAAGAAGGAAATTCCGTAATCATCGGAAAAGTAGATGCTATTTTAGTTTTGCCAAACGGACAATTAGAAGGTGGTGCCGATCCTCGTGGCGATGATACTGCTATTGGTTTTTAGAAGCAGTTTTTTGAGTTGACTGTTGTCGATTTTCCACTGGCAATGGACTAACTGCTGGGTATTATATCCAAAGTTACTCGTGATGATAGGGTTCATTCTTAAGAATTGTAAAAGCTCTGTACAGCTGTTCTACAAAAAACAAACGCACCATTTGATGTGAAAAAGTCATTTTTGACAAACTTACTTTTTGAGTAGCACGTTTATAGAGCGCATCTGAGAAACCATAGGGACCACCGATAATAAATACCAAATTTTTGGTTCCTGAAAGCATTTTTTTTGCCAGGAATTTTGAGAATAAAACAGAGGAATGCTCTTTTCCATTTTCATCGAGTAACACAACGGTATCCGAACTTTGCAAATTCTTTAAAAGCAAGTCTCCCTCTTTTTGTTTTTGTTGTTCCAGACTTAAATTTTTACTATTTTTTAAGTCGGGAATAATTACAAACTCAAATTTTATGTAACGTTTTAATCGATTTATGTACTTTTCAATCAACAAGCCAAGTGGCTTTTCATCTGTTTTACCTATACTTATTAGCTTGAT
>JAOZTK010000027.1 GCA_029942185.1 Flavobacteriaceae bacterium | reverse complement strand
TTAGTCGAATTGAAAATCAAGCTACAAGCATGACTAATCCCGCTGTCTGTACTGACTTGTTTCAGTATCTGGCGGAATACTGGTTAAACCTATCTGTCTACTTTTCGGCAGGTAAATCGGCAGGCAGGATTTTAACCCTTGTGTCGATTCCTATTATTCATGAGACTCTAAAAAATAATTTCAATTTTTTAGTTAGTCGAACCTGCCTGCAGGTTAATCCCGCTTTTTCAGCGGGTTATTGGGTTCAGTCCCGATAGCTATCGGGATACCCTGAGGTTTAATACCTTTTATTTTGCAAACCATTTTTCAACTATTTTTAGGGCTGTTTTTGGGTTTGAATGGTGTACAAAGTCATTGATTTCTTTTTTATAAGAATAGTCTTTTCCCCATTCAGAATGTTTTTCTGCCACTTCTTTGATACTGTCACAAACATAAACTACTTCTTTGTTTGTCAGTGTTGGGTGAATAGACATCCGGACCCATCCCGGACGTTCTTTTAATTCTCCTTCTTTTATTTGTTCTTTAATCTCCTGCGAAGTTTTATTATCTATGTGTAATAAGAAATGCCCATAGGTTCCTGCACAGGAACATCCTCCTCTAGTTTGTATTCCAAATCTATCATTTAAGAGTTTAACCACTAAATTAAAATGAACGGCATCAATAAAGAAGGAGTAAATTCCCAAACGATCTTTATGTCGTTCGGCTAAGAGATGTAAGTTAGGAATTGCTTCTAGTTTTTTGAAAACAATTGTATTGATTTCATGTTCTCTTTTCGCGATGTTGGCCACTCCCATTTTATCTTTGAGTTGAATAGCAAGGGCAGTTCTGATAGTTTGCAAAAATCCCGGAGTTCCGCCATCTTCACGAATTTCGATATCCTCTACATAATCGTGTTTACCCCATGGATTCGTATAGGTTACCGTACCACCGCCGGGGTTGTCAGGAACGATATTTTTATATAATTTTTCATTAAAAATTAATACACCTTGTGTGCCGGGACCTCCTAGAAATTTATGAGGAGAAAAGAAAATAGCGTCTAAATACGAACTATCATCAGGATGCATGTCCATGTTGACATAAGGTGCTGTACAAGCAAAATCAACAAAGCACAATCCGTTGTTTTTGTGTGCGATTTCAGCAATGCGGTGGTAATCTGTTTGAATACCTGTTACATTTGAACCTGCAGTAATCGAAACAATTTTAAGAGTACGATCGGCATATTGATCAAATAAGGTTTGAATGGATTCATAATCTATTAAGCCGGTGTCGTCATAAGGAATAACAATTGTATCAGCAATAGTTTCTAACCAGGATGTTTGGTTTGAATGATGTTCCATATGAGAAATAAATACGATGGGTTTGAGCTCGTCAGGTATTTCCACATATTCTTTTAATAACTCGGGAATTTTTAAACCTAAAATACGTTGAAATTTATTGACCACACCTGTCATCCCTGAGCCTTCCATAATCAATACATCCGAGTCATACGCGTTTACATGTTTTTTGATGATATCCCTTGCTTTGTGATACGCATGTGTCATAACAGAACCTGTAAATGAAGTTTCGGTATGTGTATTAGCGACAAAAGGACCAAAACCATTTTGCATCTGTTCTTCAATTTCCCGGTATAGTCGTGCACTAGCAGTCCAGTCGGTGTAGATTATTTCTTTTTCGCCATAGGGTGATTCAAAACTTTGCCCAACGCCTATGATTTCATTTCTAAATTTTTGAAAATACGTTTCTAATTTTGTCATTGTATCTATGCTGTTAGTTTGAGGTAATTTCTTGTATCTCTTTCATAATTTTTTGAGCTAAAGTAGCTGCTTTTTCCGGCGAAGTACTTTCGGTATAAATTCTGATAATTGGTTCTGTATTCGATTTACGCAAATGTATCCATTCTTTTTCAAAATCAATTTTTACGCCATCGATTGTATTGACTTTCTCATTTTTATATCGATTCCTTATTTCTTTTAAAACAGTGTCTACATTGATATTAGGAGTCAACTGAATCTTATTTTTACTCATATAATAAGCGGGGTAGGTCGCACGCAATTCTTTACATGACAATTTACTATGTGCCAGATGCGATAAGAATAAGGCAACACCCACCAAAGAATCGCGTCCGTAATGTGATGTAGGATAGATAATCCCACCATTTCCTTCTCCGCCAATTACAGCCTTGGTATTTTTCATTTCTTCCACTACATTGACTTCACCTACAGCACTTGCAGTGTACTTTCCACCATGTTTTACAGTAATATCTCTCAATGCTCTGGACGAGGAAAGATTAGAAACAGTATTGCCGGGGGTTTTGCTTAATACATAGTCCGCACAAGCAACAAGCGTATATTCTTCGCCAAACATACTCCCGTCCTCATTTACAATTGCCAATCGGTCCACATCCGGATCCACGACAATACCCAAATCAGCTTTTTCTGAAATTACCATATCAGATATATCTTTGAGGTTTTCTTCTAAGGGTTCCGGATTGTGTGGAAACTCACCGGTTGGTTCGCAATAAAGCTTGACGGTCTCAACCCCAAGTTTGTCGAGCAATGCAGGAATAGCAATACCTCCGGTAGAATTAACACCATCTACAACAACTTTAAATTTTGCTTTTTCTATAGCTTCAACATCTACCAAGTTGAGTGCTAAGACTTCTTCTATATGTTTTTCTATAAAGTTTTGTTTTTTGCTATAGCTTCCTAAATCATCTACAAAAGCAAACTTAAAATCGTCAGAATCGGCGATATTTAATATTTTTTCTCCTTCTTTTGCATTGAGAAACTCACCTTTTTCGTTTAGTAGTTTTAATGCATTCCATTGTTTTGGATTATGAGAAGCAGTGATGATGATCCCTCCATTCGCATTTTCTAGTGTTACGGCTATTTCTACTGTAGGAGTGGTAGATAATCCGGCATCTACTACATCAATTCCTAGTCCAATCAACGTGTTGGAAACCAAACTACTGATCATTTTACCGGAAATTCGGGCATCTCTGCCTATGACGACTTTAAGTTGGTTTTTTTGTGCGTGTCTATCTTTGAGCCACATCCCATAAGCTGCAGCAAATTTTACAGTATCTAAAGGAGTTAAATTATTTGAAACCTCGCCTCCAATTGTACCACGAATACCGGATATTGATTTTATTAGGGTCATTTTTTTGTTTTAGGTTTTTATTCTTTATGCATTGCGCTATACAATGTAAACTGTATTGAAAAAATGCCCTGCGTACACTGCTTTAGCACTGCAAATATAAGCTTTTAGTTATGGAGTTATTTATTGTTTTAAGATTTGTCAATGTTTCAATAAAAAAAGCGGCTAAAAATATCTTAACCGCTCTAAAGTATTTTGTCTATAGATAAAGTAGGCTTATTTCTACTGCTTTTTAAAAATAAAAGTACCTGTTGGTATAATCATATAGAAAAAAGGTGGTGGGTTGTCTATTTCATAATAAAGTACACCGGTACCATAAATAAAACCTTCAATAGCCGGTTGACCATCATGGTCAATAAATAGTTTTAATGTAATTGAGCCACCTAGTTTACGAACATTGTCTTCAATAATTAAACTTAATCTTCTCTCATTAGCAGGACAATCTGAACAAAGGGGGTAGGTATCGCTTTTTAGTAAGGGGTCTCCACTACTATAAATGCCACGATTGTAACGACTCGTATTATTAAGTGTATTACGTAGTTCTACTCCATTTTCTTTATATTGATATTCTCCGATTACCTTATCCATATAATAACCTCTATTATATGTCATGAGTTCTTTTTCTAAAACAATCTTAAAATAAACGTTTTCATTTCCGGTTATAGGGCAGGTTTCGGTATAGACCCAAGTACCTACAAAGGGGTCAATAAAGTTATTTATATCTTTATAATAAGCATCTTCAATAGCAGTTCTCCTCAAATGCTCTTCAATATCAATAACCGGGCTTTGCGCATAGCTTATTACTGTTACGAGTAAAAAAGCAATTAGTATTGTTATATGTTTCATACTATTTTGTTTAAACTCAACTATTATGGTAACAAAAATACATTAACTCTAGAGTAATAAATCACTAAAATGGGTAAACAGTAGTTTTCAATGCGTAAAAGAGAATTAAAAAAAGCGGCTAAAAATATCTTAACCGCTCTATAGTATTTTGTCTATAGATAAAGGAGGCTTATTTCTACTGCTTTTTAAAAATAAAAGTACCTGTTGGTATAATCATATAGAAAAAAGGTGGTGGGTTGTCTATTTCATAATAAAGTACACCGGTACCATAAATAAAACCTTCAATAGCCGGTTGACCATCATGGTCAACAAATAGTTTTAGCGTAATTGTGCCGCCTAGTTTACGAACCCAGTCTCTTATTATTAAATGTAGTCTTCTTTCATTTGTGGGGCAATCTGAACAAAGAGGATACGTATCACTTTTTCGTAATAGATTACCCCAACTATAAATACCATGATAGTATTGACTCGTATTATCAAGCGTACTTCGTAGCTCTACTCCATTTTCTTTATATTGATATTCTCCTATTACTGTATCCACATAGTACTCCCCATAATTTGTCATTAATTCTTTTTCTAAAACAATTTTAAAATAAACTATTTCATTTCCGGTTAAGGGGCAAATTTCGGTATAAACCCAAGTACCTATATAGGGATCCATAAAGTTATTAATGTCCTTATAATAGGCATTTTCTATAGCATTTCTTTTTCCAGAAAACTCCTCAATATCTATTATTGGGTTTTGTGCATAGCTTATTAAAGTTAATAATAGAGTAATTGTTATTGATATTTGTTTCATAATGTTTTGTTTTATTGTTAATTACAGGGTGTTTCTTCAACCGGGCCAATGGGGCTATCTAAAGACAATTTAGACCAATTGCTTATAGCTCCATCTGCTTTAAATAGACTGATGTTATAGTCTCCAAAATAATTAAGAAAAGCTTTTTCAAAATCGGCATCAACTATGAATTCATTACCTAAATCGTCATTCAAGAATCCTATTGCCAGTTCTATTTTGTCAGCAATTGGTAAACTTGAATCTATACTTGGATTATTATTTATCATGTTTTGTAGCTCATTATTAAGGCTAAGAAAAAATGCAGCTGCATCGTCAATTACCAAGGCATAAACTTCGGCAGGTTGTGGTATATCAGCGCAAACCAACATAAAAGTCACTTCATCTTTTAAATCGCTACTTGTATATTGGTATAGCTTTGATAGTGTATATACATCACCCCAAGAAAACATTGGAAATGTAGAGTATGCCGGATGCATATGTGCAGCGCCATAAACTGCATTACCCACGGGTGGCGTAATGGTGTTTGTGTTCGTAGGGGGAATTGTTACATTGTTATAAGTGCCTCCATCATTTTGTAAAGAAACACCATTTTCGCCCTCCTCCTGTAATTTGGTTTTTAAATTTTCTAAATGAGGTTTTATATTTGCTCCTTCTGAATTTATAGTATTGTTTAATTCTTCACAATGAGGAGCGGGTATTGGTTGCAACACACCCACACCACCCGGGACATTACCACTACTATATGGGTCGCCACTACCACTACCACTTCCTTCACCGTTACCTTCACCATTATTTGGATCGGATTCTCCACCTTCGTCCTCACCTTCGTTTGGGTCAGGATCTTCAACACTACCATTTCCACCTCCATCACAATCACTTCCGCAACAGACTTGTTCTAAAACCCATTGTAAACAATCGCAGCAAGGATTTAATAACTCAATCTCACAATATAAATCAAACATACAGTCTTCTACCCAAATAGTTTGCTTAAGTAAATTATCAAATTCACCACTATTGATTAGCGATGCATTTACCGGTAGTGCAGATAAGGTATAGGGAAAATCACTGTCTTGCGTTTCGTCGAAATAAAACCTAAAAATTGAAAAGAGATAAGTACTATCAGCAGGTCTAATTACAAAATTCTCAAAAGTAGCGGTACTATCAGTTGGCATTTCTATACGCATAGTATAGGTAGTATCAACACCCATTATTGTCTGTAGAATCTCATCGGTTAGAATCGTAAAAGACCCATCATTAGACACGATATTGCTTTTTTCAAGTTGGTTCACATCAAAGGCTTTTTTTATAGCATCAATTTTCTTTGCTAGTTGCTTTTTTTGTTTTAAATCCTCAAAACTAATTTTTTTAACTGTTATTCCTGTTTGAGGGACTTCATCAAAAGTTTCTTTTTGACAATTTACTAAAATTAAAGGAATACTGACCAATAGGAGTATTCCAATTATTAAATACTTGGTTTTTCTCATTTAAATCAAATTTTATACCGTTTTTATCGCAGGGCGATGCCAAAAGAATAGTTGCCTTATGCTTTGTTTAAAACGATAGGGTTTACAATAAAAATTTGAATTTATTTAAAGCAACTTTACGGAGTAATTAACCTAGGTAGTACTGAGTAAAATTTCTTTTTCAACGCGTTGGGGTTTATAAATTCTGTACAAAGCAAAAAAAAAAAAAACGATTTTTCCAAATTGTTTTGAAATTTGGAATGGGTCTAAATAAGAATTGTTTTTATAAAAAGAAAAGTCATCTGTTAGTTTTTTATATTTTTACTTTTTTTAATGAAAATTTCATGAGTTTTAAAAATTATCGCACATCCAATCCGGTTTTTAGTAATTATATTTGGAGAAGAGACACCCGAAGTGAAAGAAAGATGACTTTGACCGGAATTTTCCTTAAAAGTTTGTTTAGTTTGTTTTTATTAAGCTTAAGTGTTTGGTATGTTTGGGATCTCGTTTATCAAGGAATCAACGTAAAATGGTATACTTCAGGAGGCCTGTTAGCGGCAATTATTTTTAGTATTTTAACATCCTATCGAAAAAAATGGGCACCGATTACAACGCCACTCTATGCTTCGTCCAAAGGCTTGTTTTTAGGGGGATTTTCAGCTTTAATCAACAAGCAATTTGAAGGTTATCCCGAACAAGCTGTCGGAGTTACTGTTATCACGTTTTTTGTCATGCTCTTACTGTATAAATGGCGTATTATCAAAGTGACAAAGAAGTTTAGAAGTATGGTTATTACGGTGTCTTTTACCATCTTTATGATTTATATTATCAGCTGGATATTAAGTTTTTTTGGAATTTATAATAAGTTGATCTGGGGAACCTCTTGGTTTGCTATTCTTTTTAATGTAGTTGCTGCAATTTTTGCCTCTTTAACTCTGATGCTGGATTTTGATTTTATTGATAGAAAACTGGGAAAAGCACCTAAGTATATGGAATGGGTAGCTGTTTGGGGCTTGTTGGTGAGTTTGATATGGATGTATGTCGAAGTATTACGTTTGATAAAGAAATTAACAATACGTTTCTAGTTCAAGCGAGTTGAACAAATGAAGTGCATTTGAGAATTCTGTTTATTCGCAGGCGAAAGCTAATAAGGTAAGATACCCTTATTTTGAAAAGAAATAACCGATTATTTCATCCGCATATAAATACAAATAAATTACTGCGAGCAAAACAAGAATTAGCAGGATTGCTCTTTTGTAATTTGGTTTTTTTCTATGATTAAAACGTCCGAGTTTAGATTTCTTTTTCACGACTGATTTGTGATTGTTCATATAACTGTAGTTCATCGTAAGTAAGCTTCCATCCAAAGGTTTCAACAATTTGCTCAATCATTTTTACAGTCTTTAAAGCTTTGTTATTTGCGGTTTGTAGCACACCGCTTTGTGAAATTTTACTTTCAATATTTTCTTTAATTTTCCTGTTGAGTTGCGTTAAATCTTTTGCTTCAAATTTATTGAACAAACCATTTCTTACATCGTAGTATTCTACATCGGTTTCAATACTAAGTACCTTTGGATCCGGAAAATGAGTAATGGTCAAAAGTTTTTTCTTAGGGTCTGGCTGTATGCGTATTTGTTTCATATCAAAACCCACCATTACTTTTGAGTTAGCCAGAAGAATCGCTTTTTTTTGACTAGACACTAAATTGAGCAATATATTCTTTGCATCTGCATAGTGCATAATCTCCGAAAAATCACTTTCAACAGTGATTAACTTTGAGACATTTCTAATTTTTTCCAGGAGTACAGCAGATTGTTCTTCAGTTTTGTTTCTAATAAAATAGGAACGATAAAAATAGAAAACAAGTCCAATGATAAATGCACCGAAAACTAAGCCGTAAATAAAATCCATCTTGTCAGGTTTAACGATCCAAAGTTACACTTTTTATCAAAAGTTTATATAGTAATCACTTGACTTTACTTTTTATTTTACCGACCTTTGTTTATCAGGCGATAAAATTCATTAAAACGAAACTTTATCTTACCGTTAGCAAATATTTAAAACCGAATACTGAAAAATAAATTACATTGATAGTCAGGGTATTAAAATTTATTATTATATTTGACTTACAGTCGGAAGAAGCAAAAAAAACGACTATAAAAAAGGTTATTGACATAATTTTAAAAATTTATTTATGAAAAATTTATTTATTTATTTAACACTTTCTTTGTTAACATTTGCTTGTGTGAATGATAATAATCAAAGTGCTCCACAAAACAAACTTGAAATGCAACTAAAAGCTTTGCCATTTAAAATTGCAGATAATATTGATGTATTGAAAAGTAATATTCAAGCTTCAACAACTTATGAAGTTGAAGATATTATTGATATTATATATGCTGATTGTAAGACCGGTACTGAATATGTTGAAGTCATATTTAAAACAAATGGTTATGAAAAGAATATTATGTATGTCAAATCAGGTTCTGAATTAGCATTTGATGGTATCGTTAATATTATTGAAGGTAAAGAGTTCGCACCAGTTATAGAAATATGGTGTGATGATTGCCCAGAATGTCAACTTAGATTAAATCCAGACACACAAGTCTTTTCTTGTCATCCAGCCTGTTGCTCAATGTATATCAGATAGCTAGATTTACATCTAAAGAAACTGATAAAAATATTGAAACTAATAAACTCAAGAAAGCCTCTTTTTACTAGCATTATAATCTATATTTATTGTCCAAGTTTTTCACCTCTTAGCATTTCTCTTTTTCCCGGAGGTCCCGCAAGTCTTTCAACTTTAAAACCAAGGCTTTCCATAACTCGACGTACACTTCCTTTTGCAGAATAAGTAACTAATATTCCACCAGGTAGCAGCGCATCATACATCTTTTGAAAAATATTTTCAGTCCATAATTCGGGTTGTACTCTCGGTCCAAAAGCATCGAAATAGATTAGATGATAGGAATTTACTGTTTTAATGTCTTGAAATATTTGTTTTTTTTTGGTCAATAAAAAATGATCAGATAACTTTTCCTGAACATTCCATTTTGAATGGTGAATGGTTTTGAAGACATCTTTAAAGGCCAAAGCATTTAATTGTTCTGTGTAGTTTAGTGATTTTATCTCGTTTTTGGGAATAGGAAAGGCTTCAATTCCTGTATAATGAATATTTAAATTTCGCTTTTTACCTTCTAAAAAAGTTATAAAACAATTGAGTCCGGTTCCCAAACCTATTTCAAGGATATTTATGGATTTCACCTTTACGTGATCGAATCCATTTTTAATAAAAACGTGATACGCTTCTTGAATAGCTCCATGTTTGGAGTGATAGGTTTCATCTAGATCAGCAATATAGAAACTATGTGACCCGTCAGCAGTAGTTATGAGTTGTCTTTTATTCAAAATTGTAATACTTAAAATTTGTCAGATGTGAATTGTTTAGTAAACCAGAAAATATCCCGGTTTTTTCGGTGCAAATCAGCAATTGTTCCGGTCTTTCACTCTAAATTGTAGGTAAATGTTTTTCAATAATTTCTTTTAAAGGAATTTTATCTTCAGGGATGTAGTCTTTAGAGAATAATGCCAATCCAAAAACAATTAAGATAATACCCGTAATTCGCTTCATTCTATAAATAATTGAAGGGGTCATTTTATCGCTTAGTCGTTTCGCTAATAAAATTTTTCCCACATCTACAATCAGATAAGTGGATAGTACCAATAAAAAGAATTTGAAAATTTTCACTTCGTTCATCTGAAAATTGGCACTGTATAAAACAATCATTCCAAACCAAAACCCTAAAACACCTATATTGATAATATTTAGGAAAAATCCTTTGATAAAAAGATATAAGTAATTTGATTTTGGTGCAACTACCAAGCTTTCATCTTGTATAATTCTTTTTTGTTTTTTATTTAAAAAAGTGATCAAGCCATATACGACTAGAACGGCTCCTCCTATTTTAATCAATAAAGGATTGTTTTCAATACTCGACAGAATAGAACGACTTCCAAAAAATGCCAATAATAAAAAAACAGAATCTCCCAAAACCACACCTAAATCGAAAATAAATGCCGCTCTAAAACCTTTGAGAATGCTGGTTTGAATTAACATAAAAAAAACGGGACCAATCATAAAAGCTAGAATAAATCCTATAATAATTGCTTCTTTTATATCAATAAATTCCATGTTTTAGTTATATAAATCGAAACTAACGCTCGTTTTCCTAGCATTAGTTTGACAACGCAAGTTAAGGTTTTTCCTTTAGAAACTTTATCTTTTTTTAAAACCTGTGTTCGGATTAAGTTTTTTTATAGTTTTTCAACACTGAAAGCTATTAGGATGTACAGAGGATTTTTGTTTTTTTGCTATTATTTAATAACAATTTTTTACACCTCTTGTTTGATATCTCTAATTTTTAATTGTAGCGATACATTTCCATTCCAATGATTTTCGTCTATCGTGAAAATTATTTTAAAGGGTTTTTGAATTAAGGGAAATTCAGCTCCCAAACCAAAACCTATTCCATTATAGGTTTGTTTGTTTGCCCCTTCAATGATACTTAATTTTAGATGGGTTTTATCTTTGCCTACTTTTTTTCCCATACCGTTGTCTCGCAAACCGGAAGCAGCAAAAACGGGATGCATATTCCCCGGGCCAAAAGGAGCCATTTGTTCTAAAATTCGATATGATTTAAAAGAAATTTCAGAAAGGAAAATTTCACTATCCACTAGAATCCCTCGTATTCTATTTTCAGGTTCTATCGTAGTTGCGACTACTTTTTCAAAACACTTTTTAAAGGCTTTTAAGTTTTCCGGTTTTATTGTTAAACCGGCTGCGTATTTATGTCCACCAAATTGCTCAATAAAATCACTACAAGTCTCTAGCGCATTGTATAAATTATAACCTTTTACAGAACGTGCAGATGCTGTTAAATATTCACCGCTTTTAGTAAATACGATTGTAGGTCGGTAATGGGTTTCAATTAAGCGAGAAGCGACAATCCCAATAACTCCCTTATGCCAATCCGGATCGTAAACGACCGTAGTATATGCATCTTTTGTCACTTCTTTAGCTATTTGAATCAAGGCTTCTTCTGTGATTTTTCTATCTAATTCCTTCCTGTCATTATTTAATTCATTAATAGCATCAGCCATTTTTTTGACTTTGTCTTTATCGGTTTCAATCAATATCTCTACGGCGTAATTCGCGTGTTTTAATCGGCCTGCTGCATTGATTTTTGGTGCGATTCCAAAGACGACATCGGTTATGTTTAATGTTTTTTTATCAATAGTTGATTTTAAAGCATGGATTCCTATACTTGGATTTTCATTAATTACTCTTAAACCGTGATAAGCAAGAATTCTGTTTTCACCGGTCATGGGAACAATATCTGCCGCAATACTTGTCGCTACCAAATCGAGATAAGCTGTTAAGTCTTCCACTTGTTTGCCCTTTCTTTGGGCAAGTGCTTGAATAAGTTTAAAACCTACACCACAACCACTCAGTTCTTTGTAAGGATATTCGCAATCATTTCGTTTCGGATTGAGTATGGCAACGGCTTTGGGTAGTGTTTCCCCGGGTGTATGATGGTCGCATATAATAAAATCGACATTCTTTTTGTTTGCATATGCAATTTTGTCTACTGCTTTTATCCCACAATCCAAAGCAATTACCAATGAAAAACCGTTGTCAACAGCAAAATCGATACCTTGAAAAGAAATACCATAGCCTTCATTATTTCTATCGGGCACATAGGTTCCAATGTTTTCTTGATATATTTTTAAGTACTTTGAAACAAGTGCTACCGAAGTAGTACCATCCACGTCGTAATCGCCATAAACTAAAATATTTTCTCCTTTTTGAAGCGCTTCTCCAATACGTTTTACCGCCCTATTCATATCTTGCATTAAAAAGGGATCGTGTAAATCGGTAAGATTGGGACGAAAAAATGCTTTCGCTTGATCAAAAGTTTCGATGCCTCTTTGCAACAATATTTTCGCAATTGTACTGTCTACATTTAAAGCTTTTGCTAAGAGTGCTTTTTTTTTAGGATTGGGTTCGGGTTTAAAGGTCCAACGCATAGTTTTGATTTTTACGTATTATTACCACTTATTCAATTGAAGTTGGTTGCAATTTTTTTTTCTAAGATGTAAATATAATAAAAAGCTTTTTTCAATCCAAAAATGTCAAAGATTTATTATTTTTACCTTCTTAATTTTAAACTAAATATATTATGAAGAATTTTTTAATTAGTATCGGTATTATGGTATTGGTGTTTTCATGTGCTGATGCGACAAAGCAAAAAGACAAAGAAAATAAAGAGGCTGTAGAAGTCTCCGAAAAACCCTTAATCGCTTTAGCTGATTTTGACTCAAAAGCGGGTGAATTTGTAGGTAAAGAAGTCCAAGTAAAGGGAATTGTAGACCATGTGTGTAAACACGGTGGGAAAAAGATCTTGTTGGTAAACGATAAAGGAGATGTGCATATTGAAAGTGAAACTCGTTTTGATGATGCTCTAGTAGGGGATGAAATTTTAGTAGATGGAGTAGTAACGGAATTTAGAGTAGATGAAGCTTACCTTTTAAAAAAGGAAGAAGATCATATTCAAAGCCACAAAGAAGGTAAAGATAGTAATGAGGCCTATGAGGAGAAAATGGAGCATTTACAAGCCTATAGAGATCAGATGAAAGAAGAAAAGGTGGATCATTTATCTTTCTACTCACTGGATTATGTCTCTCATAAAGTTGAGAGTGAAGGAACAGAGGAACAAAAAAATAAAGAATAACATTCTTATAAAAATAGAGCTGCTGACGTATGAGTTTTGTAGCTCTTTTTTATCTTGTTTATAACACAATCGTGAGGATTACCAGTGTAGGTTTGATAAATACATCAAATAATTTAGTCATCAGTGTCTTTGCGATAAATTTAATTTTAGGATGAAAGCACTTCGAAAATGGAGCAGAATATTGCATCGTGATATTGGTTACTTCTTTATTGGAACTACACTAATTTATGCTTTATCGGGTATAGCATTAAATCATATGCACGATTGGAATCCGAATTATAAAGTTGAAGTTGACAGATTTCAAACAGCTATATCTTTGACTAAGAGTTCCGATATAGATAGTAATATCAAGAGCTTATTAGCCGAAGTTGCGCCGAAAGCAACTTATAAAAAATATTATTATCCGGATGAGGATGTGATTAAAATATTTTTAAAAGGAGGTTCCTCTGTGATGGTAAATACAAATACAGGAGAAGGAAGGGCAGAATTTCTAAAAAAACGTGCGGTGTTTTATGAGGCGAATTACCTACATTATAATCCACATAGTTGGTGGATGTGGTTTTCAGATATTTTTGCGGTGGCTCTAATTTTATTTGCGGTAACATCCTTTTTTATGGTAAAAGGTAAAAAGGGAATTTTGGGTCGTGGAGGTATTTATACGGCATTGGGTTTTATAGTGCCTTTGTTGTTTTTGTGGTTTTTATTAAAGTAAAAATTCGATAACAATTCTATAAAATATTGCCGGTTTCTCTGCGTGTAACCAATGACTTGTCATGGGAATAACTTCTATTTGCATATTTGGGAAGTGGGCTTCAATCAAGGGAAAATCCGTTTCGAGAATATAATCTGATAATGCTCCTTTTAGAAATAAAGTAGCTCCATAAAATTGACTATAAGGCGGTAAGGTCTCAATAATATTCCCGTAATTTTCTACAAAAACGGGTAAATTAAAACGAAATGCAAGTTTGTATGGAGTTTTCCAATACACGTTTTTAAGTAAAAATCGCCTATAAGATTCGTTATCTATAAATTGAGAGAGAACTCTTTCAACTTCATTTCTTGTTTTGTGTTTTGAAAAATCAACTGCTTGTAAAGCCTCTAAAAGAAAATCGTGTTTACGGGTGTACTCTTTTGGAGCAATATCTACAACTACGAGTTTAGAGATTAACTTCGGATGATGTACCGCCAAATGCATGGCTATTTTTCCACCCATCGAATGTCCGATAATATTTATGCTTTCCAAACCGTGAAATTCGCAGTAATTTAGAATATCTCGGCACATAATTTCAAGATCCATTTCATCGTCGTGAAAACTGCGTCCGTGGTTTCTCAGATCGATATTATGAACTTCAAAATTTGCGGAAAACTTGCGCCCCAAACTAATCCAATTATCACCCAAACCCAGAAAACCGTGTAGAATCAGTAGGGGAAAACCCTTGCCTAAAATTTTAGAGTGTAGGATTTGTTGCATGGAATATAAATATTTTTAGTTATATAAAAGTAAAAGCCATTCAATAAAGGTTTGTTTTTTTATTGAATGACCAAATATTTTTTACTTCAATCTTTCTTGAAATAGTTTATTCGTGAGACGCTAAACAAATATTTCAATTTTTTAGTTGGTCGAACCTACCTTCGGTAGGCAGCCCTACCGGAAGAGGTACATCGCCCCTCTTTACGTAGCACTTGTTTGATTACATCATTTGTGTCCGGATGCCCATCAAATTGTAATTGAGTTTGTTTTAAAACTCAGATTAAAAGACAGTGAAAAAAGAGATTGTTAGTGGAATCTGTTTTAATTTAAAATAAGACCGATGAGATAACCAATTCCTGCGATAGATAGAGCAGCGAGTAGCGCACCACCAAAGCCACGTACATTGAGGTTGTCTTTAAACCAATAACCGGCACTGTAAATAATAGTAGCAGTTACCAAAGCATCCATCACTGCTTTCCAAACTCCTGTAAATTCAGTAGTCATTAATGGGTCAATAATCTTAGCTAATACAACAGATACAACCGCGATTACGATACCAACAAGCATCGCCCACCAGAAATTTTTCACAGTAATACCCAATTTCAATGCTGATACAATCCAAATCATTATACCCGCTACCAAGGATGTAATGACTAAACCAATAATTGTTCCTAAAACTGCTCCCATAATTTAAGTTATTTAAAAGTAATTAATAATATTTTTATAAAGTCGAAAGAATACGATTCTTTTTTTGAATAGATTTCAATTACGAGCAAATTACGATAAAAGTAATGAAACATCCAAATATTTCTTTTAAAATAGAGATTTGTAGCTTTAAGGTCACAATTAAGTTTTATACCCGTGATTTTGTTAAACTAAACCCTTAACTTTGTGTCCTCAAAACAAACAATTATGTACGGAAAAATAAAACAACATTTACAAAAGGAATTAGAAGCAATTACCAAGGCGGGTCTCTTTAAAAAAGAACGTGTTATTACCAGTAGTCAAGACGCGGTTATCAAGATTAGTACCGGTGAAGAAGTAATTAACTTCTGTGCCAATAATTATTTGGGTTTGTCTAATAATAAAGAGGTTGTACAAGCTGCCAAAGATACGATGGATCAACACGGTTATGGTATGTCGTCTGTTCGTTTTATATGTGGCACACAAGATATTCACAAAGAATTAGAAAAAGAAATTGCCGATTTTTACCAAACGGAAGACACTATTTTGTATGCGGCTGCTTTTGATGCTAATGGAGGTGTTTTTGAACCTTTATTGACAAAAGAGGATGCTATTATTTCGGATAGCTTAAATCACGCTTCTATTATAGATGGGGTACGTCTTTGTAAAGCAGCTCGTTATCGTTATGCTAATAATGATATGACAGATCTGGAAAAACAGCTAATCGAAGCCAATAAACAAGAACATCGTTTCAAAATAATCGTTACCGACGGAGTATTCTCAATGGATGGAGTAGTAGCACAATTAGATAAGATTTGCGATTTGGCAGATAAATACGATGCGCTGGTCATGGTTGATGAATGCCATGCCGCCGGTTTTATTGGTAAAACAGGTCGAGGCACTATCGAACTCAAAGATGTGATGGGACGTGTAGATATTATCACAGGAACACTAGGTAAAGCTCTAGGAGGTGCCATGGGCGGTTATACTACCGGTCGAAAAGAAATCGTTGAAATTTTACGACAACGATCCCGTCCGTATTTATTTTCGAATTCATTAGCTCCGGCAATTGTAGGGGCGTCTCTTAAGGTGTTTGATATGTTGTCAAAAAGTACTGCTTTACGTGATAAATTAGAAGAAAACACCGTGTATTTTAAGAAAGGAATGGAGAAGGCCGGCTTTGATATTGTCAAAGGTGATTCAGCGATTGTCCCGGTTATGCTTTACGATGCAAAACTTTCTCAAGTGATGTCAGATAAGTTGTTAGCGGAAGGTATTTATGTTATTGGATTCTATTTTCCGGTAGTTCCAAAAGATAAAGCACGTATTCGAGTCCAATTATCTGCGGCACATACTAAAGAACATCTCGATAAAGCTATCGCTGCTTTTATCAAAGTTGGAAAAGAATTGAAAGTGATTTCTTAGATGCTATTAGTTACCTTGTTTAAATAAAGTATCCATAACTTCATCAATTAATTTAAATTCTCATATAATGAAAAGAGTAACCTTAATATTAGTTTTTATCAGTTTACTTATCTCTTGTAATACAGATAAGAAAAAAGAAAAAAAAGCAATTGAAAAGCCGGTTTATACAGTATTACAAACTAAAGCCAAAGGTTTTTTTGGTGTCTTACCTCAGGTGGCGGAGAATAAAGATAACCTTGTTACGGATGAAAAAGTAGCTTTGGGTAAAGTTTTGTATTTCGACACACTTTTATCAAAAAATAAAACTCAAAGTTGCAATACCTGTCATAATTTAGATACGTATGGGGTAGATAATTTGCCGGTATCTCCCGGGGACAAAGAAGGGACTTTTGGCACTCGAAATTCGCCTACTGTTCTCAATGCGGCGCTTCATATTTCCCAATTTTGGGATGGAAGAGAACCCGATGTTGAGGCACAAGCAGGTGGTCCGGTTTTAAATCCTGTAGAAATGGGTATGCCTGATGAAAAAACGGTAGTTGATCGTTTACTAAATGAGGAAAAATATGTAAAAATGTTTGCCAAAGCTTTTCCAAATGATCAAGAAGCAATCACCTATGACAATATGAAAAAAGCTATTGGAGCTTTTGAAAGAAGGCTAATTACACCTTCAAAATTTGATGACTATTTAACAGGTAATGACGCTGCTTTGAATAAATTGGAAAAGGAAGGTTTGGCATTGTTTATGGATAAAGGTTGTATCGCTTGTCATATGGGGAATGTATTGGGTGGAAATACCTATCAAAAATTTGGTGTTTTTGGTGATTATTGGGAATTGACCAAAAGCAAAAGCATCGATAAAGGAAAATTTGATGTGACCAAAAAGGAAGCAGATCTGTATGTGTTTAAATCTCCTTCTTTACGAAATATTGAAAAAACATACCCTTATTTCCATGACGGTAGTGTTACTGATTTGAGTGAAGCTGTTAAGATTATGGGAAAAGCTCAATTAAATTTAGATTTAAAAGAAACTGAAATTAAGGCCATTGTGGCTTATTTAAATTCCTTAACTGCTGATGTAGCAGCCGAATACAAAATGTAGGTAGGGATTCCGACCCTTCCTGTCACGACAAAGGTGTGAGGGTTGGTATTGCATGGTTTGCAAAGCAAACTTATTTTAATACGCCAATGGTTCTACCTCCGAGTAGTTTATTTTTCCGTATTTTTGTTTTATAAAACCTGTGACACAAATCAGGTTTGATGTATTGTTTAATAGCGCTTTACAAATCGGATTGTGAAAAATACTTTTTTGTACATTTCTGACATAGCGGTTAATTTTTAAGTATGAAAAATCAAGAACAACACGAAGCTTACGAAAAAGCGCGTAAACGCATCCAACAAAAAAAACATTTGTATTGGCATTTTGTATTTTTTTTAGTTGGATCCGTATTCCTTATAATCCTTAATGTACTGCTAAAAGTAGGAGAGGAACGATTTGGGGATTGGTTTGTTTGGGCTATTCTGATTTGGTTGTTCTTTTGGGCACTTCATTTTGCTAATATATTCGTATTTAAACGTTTTTTTGGAAAAGATTGGGAGCGTATTGAAACGGATAAATTGATAGAGAAGCATATTGAAAAAGTACAGAAATTAGAAAAGAAATTAATTGATAAAGGAGTGATTTCTCCCGATTCTGAAAAAAACATACTCGACAATTGATTACGATAATAGCGGCCATATCTGAAAATAATGCCTTGGGAAAAGACAACAAACTTTTGTGGCATTTACCCGACGATTTTAGACGTTTTAAACGGGTAACTACCGGGCATCACGTTATTATGGGACGAAAAACTTTCGAATCATTAGGTAAAAAAGCACTGCCCAAGCGTACAAATATTATCATTACGCACCAAAAAAGTTATGATGCGAGTTGTATTGTTTTGGCGGATTCTCTTAAAACGGCTTTACGTATCGCAAAAACAGATACAAACCCATATATTTTAGGGGGTGGAAGTATTTATAAAGAAGCTGTTAAAATTGCGGATAGATTAGATATTACCTTGGTGCATCACGAGTTTAAAGCAGATACTTTTTTTCCTGAAATTAATCCAAAAATTTGGAGAGAAGTAAGTCGTGAATTTCATGCTAAAGATGAGAAGCACAAATACGATTTTAGTTTTGTGATGTATGAACGAAAAGGAGTAAAATAACTATTCTTTTACAATTTTTTTTACGAGAATTGTATTATCTGTTTGAAATTGAATAAAGAAAACACCACTGTTCAGATTAGATAAATCAATTGAATTAGTAGCGTAGTCAATCGAAGTGTCTTGATGTGCGTTTCCTGTTACATTGTAAATCGTAATTTGATTTATATTTTTTATTCCTTTAAAATATAGAATATCACTCGTAGGGTTAGGATAAACAGAGCTATCTAAAATCACAGTATCGTTTACTCCGGCCGTTCCCATATCTCCGGCTAGTATTCCTTCATCAGGAACAGTGTTAAACGCAAAATCTTTTACAGTAAACTCCATATCACTATTTGAATGAATAATTGTTGTTAAGCGTACCCAACCGTAGTGAAATTCACTGCCAATTTCAAATTTAAGACCCAAATACTTGTCCTCTTGTGTGTCAACCCAATTGCCGTGTTCTCCCGCACTAACCCAGTAACCAAATAAAAGACCTCCCCAGTCACTTCCGCCCAAGTGATAAAGGTTTGAGCTGGTACTAATCTCATCTCCAAATTCTAAAACAGAGGCTTCCGTTCCATCATAAACAACATACGTATTATCAATACTTGAATCTAAAATTAGATGCATTACCCATACATCTACATTGCTGAGTAGCGTAATATGAAAATCAATTTTGTCATTGTCGTCAAAATCAATACCGTAGCCTTGCTGAAAATTGCTTATAGTGACGTTAGGATCTACGTCCGTATATATTATTTGTGAGTAAACCTGATTGTTTGTCAGCAATATGAAAACAGCGATAAATAGTAATAATTTTGTTTTCATCTATTGTAAATATTTAGTGTGACAGTATAATTTTATCAGTAAAAATAAAATTATTTTTTGTAACGATTTGCACAAAATAGGTCCCGTTCTTTAAGTGTGAAATATTCAATATTTTAAGATTAGTATTTTTAGAAAAAACTGTTTTTCCTAAAAGGTCAGTCAGCGTAATTGATTTTATAGCGATCTCAGTTTCAAAACTAAATATTCCATTTGTTGGGTTAGGAAAAAGAATAAAAAATTCAGATTGTATGTCTTCCAAACCTATTAAGGAATCGTATTCAAAACAACCCATATCCGGAGCGTTTCCTTCATAGGGCAAACCGACATCTGTTCCGGCATCAATACACGGAGATGTGCTTTGTAGATGAAAGT
>JAOZTK010000026.1 GCA_029942185.1 Flavobacteriaceae bacterium | reverse complement strand
AAAAATGCTTTAGAATAACGAATCTTAAATATTTATAACTGCTTAAGTAGAAATACCCTTCAATCATACTCTTACTAATGATGTCCTCCACCACAATTACATCCGGCATGTCCCTGTCCGTGATCATGTCCATGTTCATGGTCGTGATGATGTCCTACATTTGAAAAGGCTTTTAAAGTTCCTTCAATTAATTTGTTTATCGCAGTTTCAGGATCTGTTTCTTCGATGATATAAGTTCTGACATTTTTTGTAGCTAGTTTTTCAATAGCTCCCTGACCAATACTTTGGGTTAAGAATATATCCATATCAAAAATTGGATTGCTTTGTGAAGTGCCTTGAAAACTATCGTGAAGTGTTTCACCTTTCTCAAAATTTAAAGGCTTAGTTGTATAATTTCCTTCTGTATCTACAGTGTAAATGACGAAATTCCGGCATTTTCCGGCATGACCTGTTATGGTCTTTTTGTCTTGTGATGAAATTACTATTTTAGTGTGCATGTTTTAGTGTTTTTAAATTGAGTTGCAAAGTAACATTATATTTAATATATGATAGATTATTGGAAGAAAAAAAGTAAAAAAACTCGTTAATTAGATGACGTGCTAGAGATAAAATAAGAATTATTTAACTCAATATCCCAATTCTCTTTGTAACAGAGCTTTTAGATCGACCGCACTTACATCTTTGGCAAGAATACCACCTTGAGAGTCGACAAGTATTGCATTTGGAATTGCTCTTACTCGATACATATTGGCAATGCGATAATCATCATTGACATGTATCCAAGTCATGTTATCTTGAGTTATTGCACGTTTCCAATCCGTTTCTTTTTTATCTTCAGCAATAGAAAGTATTTCAAAGCCTTTTGAGTGATATTTTTGGTACAAGCTAACAAATTCAGGATTTTGTGCACGGCAGGGCAGACACCAACTCGCCCAAAAATCGATTAATGTTAGTTTGTTTTTATTAAAGACAGCTTTTGCACTTATTTCATTTCCATCCAATCCATATCCGTAAAAATAGGGTGCGTATTCTGTCGCTGCCGTTTCAATTTCAGGAATGCCAGATTCCGGTATTATTTCCTCAAGTTCCGGAGTTGCATTTTTAACGGGGACTTCAACTTTGACAATGCTAATTTCTTTCTCTTTATCCTCAAGATTTTCTACAGGCTTATTTTCTATAGTATTATACTCAATAATTTCAACTTTTGAATCCAATCCTGATTGGATGTAGTTGATAATTTCCTTGCCTAATTTGCTTTTTTGCACACTACTATCTAATTGTTCGTAAAGAATAAGTGTTTGTTTTAAACGCCATTGTGTACCGCCCAACATATCCTTTAAAGCAATTGCTCCTAAAATTGAATTTTTGTTTTCTAGGACAAATCCTTTTTGATAAATAAAAAGTTTTGCTGCATTGTAAACCCCCGAACGATAGTTGTAATAGAGTTTTTGGTATTTAGATTTTCCTCTTGTAAAAGAATCAGCTAAATTTTTCTTATTCATTTTTACCACAATATCTGTATTGTCAATAAGTAATGGAATGCGAAGATTATTGTTTCCTACTTTTAGAAAGTACAATCCTACTGGCAGACTATCTAGGCTTTTTATAAAAAAAGAGGACTTTTTTTTATCAGCGACTAGGATGGTTTTAGAGGTGTTCGCTTCATCAAATTGCAAAACTATTTCTTCGGGATTGTCAGCTGGAAATTTTCCGCTAATCTGAAATACATAATCGGGTTGATCAGGTGTGCAAGCTAGAAAAAACAGGGTGATAAAAAATATAAATTGAATCGTAGTTTTCAAAAAGTTTGTAATTTGTTTGGTTAGTTTTTTGATTTTTACCGGTGCAAACTTATACAATTATAGTTGTCCCCACAGCATTATTGGTTTTATTGTCAAAATAATAATCAATTCGACCTAAATTAATGCCTCCCCAACCTACTTGATTGACTAACATGTTTATTCCTTTTCTATTTTTTGTAATCGTAGGTTTTTTTAAAAAGGTATGTGTGTGTCCTCCAATAATTAAATCAATTCCCTCAGTAAGAGAAGCTAGTTTTAAATCAGATATTTTATTTGGATTTCTTTTGTAATTATATCCCAAATGTGAGAGGCAGATAACCAAATCGCACTTTTCCTCGTCCTTGAGTATACGACTCATATCCTGTGCAATTGTTATGGGGTCATTGTATTTTGTCTCTTTGTATAAGCGACTATCTACTAATCCATCTAATTCAATTCCCAATCCAAAAACACCGATTTTAACACCGGCTTTAAGAAATGTTTTATAAGGTTTTACATGGGTATGCATCACGGTATTTTTAAAATTGTAATTGGCAGAGATCAAATCAAATTTTGCGTGAGGAAGTTGTTTGTAGAGTCCATCAATACCGTTATCAAAATCGTGATTGCCAATAGTCGCTGCATCATAACCCATTCTACTCATTAACTTAAACTCTAATTCACCGCCGTAAAAGTTAAAATAAGGCGTACCTTGAAAGATATCTCCGGCATCAAACAGCAAGGTATTTGGATTTTCATTACGAATGCTGGAAATCAATGAGAATCTTCTTGTAACACCTCCCATATTGGCATAACGTTTGTCGTTGGCGGGAAAGGGATCCACATGACTGTGAACATCGTTTGTGTGTAATATCGTGATATGTTTAAGGTCCGGTTTTCCAAAAGACTGTAAGGACAAGCTACCCATTCCTAAAAAAGCAGCAGTTGCACCTGATTGTTGGATAAATTTTCGTCTGTTCATTTTTATTTTCTCTTTTTGCCGGGTTTGGAATGGTGCTTTACTCTACCATCCTCTATAGCATTAATAGTATCTATTTGTTCTAATTCATCTATAATAGCGGTTCTAATTTTATAATCTAGATTTTCTATATGAACGGGATTCTTAAAAAAATTCATACGATCTCCGCCGTGTTGCAGATAGTCAGAAGTTAATACGTTATAGCTGCGGTTTTTATCAAATTCTTTTCCATTTAAAAGAGCTGAAACAATTTTTTTGTTTTTAATAGAAATACGAAGTTGTTTAGAAATAGGGTGTGCCGTACCGGACTTAACTAAATACGTCAACAAGTCTTGAACTTTTTCATACGACAGTTCAACAACGACCATGCTATTTTCAAATGGCATTAACTCGTATGCATTTCTAGTTGTAACCTCACCTTTGGGAATACCGGCACGTATCCCGCCAAAATTGAGCAAAACAAAATCAATATTTTTATTTGTTTTCTTATGGAAGACTTTATTGCCTTGTTCATAGCACAAATCTGCCATAAAGTTTCCAATATTCGTTTCGAGTTGATTCCTTTCTTTGTATAAATCAGTAGGTGAATAGGCTAAAACTCGATTCATTTTATCTTTTAATTGTGCCCGATAAGGAACTATAAGTGTCGCAATACTGCTATCTCCTACAATTTTTGAGTTAACAGGGATTTGTTTCCCTTCGATTCGTTGTAAAGCGGCTGGATTTTGTTTGCAAGACAATACAATTAAGAATAAGCTAATGAACCAAACATGTATTTTTAGACGCATTAGACACTTTAATTTTAAGAGAAAAATTTTCATTTTTTTTTAGTATTTTTGGAAATCAAAAACGATAGGTAAAGATATAGTTTTTAATGGGAATAAAAGAATATTTTATCGATAATAAAATTAAAAGAACTCTTGCAGAGAACCTTAAGAATAAGAATGAGCATGTTTTGGCAAAGATTAATAGACTAGCTATTTTTGTAGACAATGAGTCATTTTTTAATAAAGGAGAATTTGAGAGTCTCAAAGATAGCATCAAACTAAATAGTACACATTTTAACATATTGACATATAAAGAAAAGAACGAGAATTACAACGAATTTCAGGGTACCATCGTAACCAAAAAGGATTTTAATTGGCTAGCTGCTTTAAAATCGGATGCAGCAAGAGAATTTATAGAGAGCCACTACGATATACTGATAGATTATACAGCTGCAGATAGCCCGATAAAAAAGTTGATTGTCGCACAAATAAATGCCTCTTTTAAAGTTGGATGTTTGGATGATAACAATGAATTATACGATCTTAGGATTAAAGTTGATTCGAAGGAAATAGCTGTATTTAATAAGGAGTTGATTCGTTATTTGAAAATATTAAATTTGATTAAAAAATGAAAAAATTTATAGGAACAGGAGTAGCTGTGGTTACCCCATTTAAACAAGATAAGAGTATTGATTATGATGCCTTGACAAACATTATTAATCATCAAATAGATAAGGGCATTGATTATTTGGTTGTTTTGGGTTCAACCGCAGAGGCAGCCACATTGTTTCCCGATGAAAAAGAGCGTATAAGACAGCATTTTATTAAAACAGCGGAAGGGCGCATTCCTTTGGTGGTAGGTATTGGAGGGAATAATACACTACAAGTGGTCGATGAACTTAAAAATACAGATTTGTCCGGTTTTGATGGAGTTTTATCGGTATCACCTTCCTATAATAAGCCTTCTCAGGAAGGAATCTACCAGCATTATAAAGCCATTGCAGCAGTAAGTCCTTTACCTGTAATCATGTACAATGTTCCGGGTAGAACCGGTATGAATATGGATCCTGCAACCGTTATTCGATTGGCCAAAGATTTTACAAACCTTGTAGGAATTAAAGAAGCAGCGGGCAGTATGCCTCAAATTTTAGAATTAATCCATAAAAAGCCAAAGGATTTTTTAATAATATCAGGAGATGATCTATTGGCATTACCACTTTCATTGGCGGGTGGAGCCGGAGTAATCTCCGTAATTGCCCAAGGTGTACCAACGAATTTTTCAAAGATGATTCGTTTGGGTTTGAATGGGAAATCAAAGGAAGCTTTTGAACTTCATTACAAGATCATGGAGTCAATTGATTTGATATTCGAAGAAGGAAATCCTACCGGAATTAAGGCACTGCTTTATGAACAAGGTTTTTGCGGCCGTACTTTACGTTTGCCTTTGGTAGCAGCAACAAAAGAATTACAAGTAAGAATAAAAGAATTTTTAAATAACTATAAATAACGAAACGATGCTTTCAAAAAAAATCGAAACAGCTTTAAACAAACAAATAAGAATCGAAGCAGAATCATCACAAATATATTTGTCGATGGCTTCTTGGTCAGAAACTAAAGGGTTCAGCGGTATCGCTAGCTTTATGTATGATCATGCAGATGAAGAACGCATGCATATGCTAAAAATAGTAAAATATGTGAATGAAAGAGGAGGACATGCAATTATATCAGATTTAGTCGCACCACCTGTTAGTTTTGATTCACCGAAAAAGATGTTTGAAACCGTTCTTAACCATGAAATATTTGTATCAAAATCAATCAATGATTTGGTCGATATTACATTTTCGGAAAAAGATTATGCCTCACATAATTTCTTACAATGGTATGTAGCCGAACAAATTGAAGAAGAGGCGACAGCACGTACTATTATCGATAAAATAAATTTAATTGGTGATACAAAAAGTGGTTTTTATATGTTTGACAAAGACATTATGACGATGTTCCCATCAGATCAAGAATAAAGAATCTAGGAATTAGATAGTCTTATTTTTTAAAAAAGAAATTAATTGGGATTTGAGAGATGACTCTTTGTAATGCTACGGGTTTTTATTAACAAACTTTTAGTAGCACTTTCACAGTGTTTTTGATGTGCATTGTTATTTTTGCATCATGATATTTAGAATTAATCACTGTGAGGTTCAAGAGATGGAAATAGTTTTAAATTAAATATCAGACCGTAAATTCCATAATTTCAACTAAAATAAGTACTTTTGCAAAATGCTAAAATTTAAACACATATTTCTTTTTTTGTTATTCACCGTGGTTTTAACATCGTGTGGAGATTTCACGAAGGTTTTAAATAAAGGGACAAGCGCAGAACAATATACTTTGGCTACTGAGTTGTACGAGAAAGAAAAGTTTAATAAGGCCATTCAGCTTTTTGAAAAAATAATACCGGCATATCGGGGAAAACCACAGATGGAACGTATACAATATATGCTTTCGAATGCCTATTACCAAACGAAAAATTATCTTTTAGCCGCTTATCATTTTGATAGATTTACTAAAAACTACGCCAAAAGCACCAAAAAGGAAGAAGCTTCCTATTTGTCAGCACGCTGTTATTACTTGTCAATCCCTCGGTCTAGTTTAGATCAATCCGATACAAAAACAGCAATTGAAGCCTACCAGAAGTTTATTGATGCCTATCCGGAATCTGATAAAATAGAAGAGGCAAATGGATTGGTTAAGCAAATGCAATTACGTTTAGAAAAAAAACATTTTGATATAGCGTATCAATACTATCATACAGGAAATTTCAAGGCTGCGGTCATTGCTTTTGATAATTTTATGTCAGATAATCTAGGTACATCTTTTAAAGAAGATGCGCTGTTCTATAGATCAAGAGCCGCTTATGATTTGGCGATGCGGAGTGTGGATTTTAAAAAAGAACAACGAATAAAGGAAGCACTAAAATCTATAAAAAGATTAGAATATAACTTTAGTGACACCAAATATAAAGATGAAATTGAAAAGATAAGAAAAAGCCTTAAAAACGAATTACTTCAAACAGTAAGCACAATAAAATAAAAAAAATGGATTTCAAAAACTCAAAAGCACCAACAACTACCGTTACACACAACAGAGAAAAACTGTCCGAGAAAACAGGAAATATCTATCAGACTATAAGCATCATCGCTAAACGAGCAGAGCAAATTGGTAGTGATCTGAAAAATGAATTAGACGCAAAGTTAAAGGAGTTTGAAACGCACAACGAAGGTTTGGAAGAAATTTTTGAAAACAAAGAGCAGATCGAAATTTCAAAATTTTACGAACGCCTACCTAAATCAACAGCCTTAGCGGTAGAGGAATGGATTAATGAAAATATATATTATCGCGATCCTAAGGACACTAAAGACGAATCATAATGTCAATTTTAAGCGGTAAAAATATCCTATTGGGCGTTACCGCAGGCATCGCTGCCTACAAAACGGCTCAACTTACTCGATTGTTTGTAAAAGCAGGCGCTGATGTCAAGGTTGTGATGACACCTAATGCAACTGATTTTATCACACCTCTTACCTTGTCGGTACTTTCAAAAAATCCCGTTTTCACAGAGTTTATAAATGAAGATAAAGAAAAAGAGAGTTGGAATAGTCATGTAGATCTGGGACTTTGGGCTGATTATATGCTTATTGCTCCGGCTACTGCAAATACAATGTCGAAAATGCACCAAGGAACAGCAGATAACTTACTAATTGCTTCCTATATTTCTGCAAAATGTCCGGTTTTTATAGCTCCTGCTATGGATTTGGATATGTACAAGCATCCTTCTACAAAAGAGAGTTTGCGAATTTTGGCTTCCTTTGGGAACATTATAATTCCTGCTGAAACCGGTGAACTAGCCAGTGGTTTGGAAGGAAAAGGGAGAATGTCTGAACCGGAAACGATTTTGGCATTTATGGAAAATCATATCAAAGCTTCATTAGCTTTGTATGGAAAAAAAGTATTAATTACAGCAGGACCTACATACGAAGCAATAGATCCCGTACGTTATATTGGAAATCATTCTTCCGGAAAAATGGGATTTGAACTAGCAAAACAAGCGGCAAGATTGGGAGCCGAAGTGATACTTGTTTCAGGGCCCTCTTCTCAAAATTGTGATAATTTGCCTATAGAAAGAATTGATGTTGTAAGTGCGGAACAAATGTATAAAGCCGTTTTTAAATATTATAATAAAGTAACTGTTGCTATTGCTGCAGCTGCTGTAGCTGACTTTAAACCGGCAGAGGTTGCACTTCAAAAAATAAAGAAATCAGAAGATTCCTTAACTATCAAACTAACGCCAACTCAAGATATTTTGTTAGAGATGGGGAAACGTAAAAAACAACAGTTTTTAGTTGGATTTGCTTTAGAAACAGAGAATGAGGTACAGAATGCTATAAAAAAGATAAAGAAAAAGAATTTAGATGCCATTGTGTTGAATTCGTTACAGGATGAAGGAGCCGGTTTTAAAAAAGACACGAACAAAATAAGTATTATCGATAAATCAGAAAATAGTTTTGAATTTAATCTCAAATCTAAAACTGAAGTTGCCGAAGATATTTTTAACTATATAATACCAAAATTAGATGCTTAAATTAGTATTAGTCGCAAGCTTATTACTCTTTTCGATAGGGGTAAGTGCACAAGAATTAAACTGTGAGGTAGTTGTAAATGCAGATCGTTTGCCGGATGGTAATAGACAGATATTTAAAACCTTAGAAACATCTTTAAATGAATTTATAAATCAAACTAATTGGACGGATAAGACCTTTAAGTCTCAAGAACGAATAGAATGTTCTATGATTTTCACCATTCTTAAAGAGGATGGAGATGCATTCCAAGGTACCCTTCAAGTGCAATCTTCAAGACCGGTTTATAATTCAATTTATACAACCCCATTGTTTAATTATCAAGATAATAGTTCTAATTTTTCGTATACAGAATTTGAACCGCTACGTTTTGATAAAAACGTGTATCAGTCTGATTTAGTGTCTTTGGTATCCTATTATGTCTATCTTATTTTAGCGATTGATAGTGATTCTTTTAAATTGAATGGAGGAGAAAATTATTATAAAACATGTCAAAGAATTACAAATCAAGTTGAAAATCCAAATAGTAAGAAAGGTTGGGAATCAGATACCAGTAAGATGAATCGGTATAATATGTTAAAAGAAGTATTGGCTCGAGGAAACAAAGAATACCGCAAAGCGTTATACACGTATCATTTAGAAGGTTTGGACAAAATGGAGTCAAACAAAAAAGAAGCAAAAAATACGGTATTAGATGCAATAATGAGTCTGAAGAAAGTATATAGCAACAACATGACAAGTTTTGTATTGCGTATGTTTATGGATGCAAAAGCCGATGAAATAGTGGATATATTTTCCGATGGTCCTAATGTAGATACAAGAGACTTGGTAAGTACACTGAATAAAATTTCTGCAACTAACGCTAATAAATGGGCGAAGATTAAGTAATCAACTGAAATAGGAGTACATTTATACTTTTAACTTAATAAACTTTCAACTTCTTGCTAACCAAGTTAAGCATACAGAACTACGCTTTAATAGAAGATATTAGTATTGATTTTTGCCAAGGTTTTACAACAATATCGGGTGAAACAGGTGCCGGAAAATCAATATTGTTGGGTGGATTAGGCCTGATTTTAGGAGATAGAGCTGATTCAAAAGCTTTGATGAATGCTCAGAAGAAATGTATTATTGAAGGGGAATTTAATATTGAGAATTACGATCTTACTGTTTTTTTCGAACAAAATGATATAGACTACGAAGTCTTGACAATCATCAGGAGAGAATTATTGCCGTCAGGTAAATCCAGAGCTTTTATCAATGATACACCGGTTAGATTAAACTTGTTAAACGAATTACAAAGTCGTTTGATCGATGTACACTCGCAACATCAAACTTTACAACTTAACGATGTACAATTCCAATTTCAAATAATCGATTCATTAGCAAACACAAAATCCCTTTTAAGTAGTTTTAATCGAAAACATCGGGAGTATAAGCTATTAAGTGCTGAATTTGAATTGCTAAAAGAAAAGATTAAAAAAGAAAAGGAACAATATGATTATCATTTTTTTTTATGGGATGAATTAGAAAAGGCAAATTTCCAAAAAGGAGAGCAAGAGAAATTGGAACAAGAAATAGAGCGCTTAAACAATATTGAATTAATTCAACAAAACCTTAATGAGTCGTACAATTTGTTATCTGATGAAGAACAGGGATTGGTTCATAAATTACATCAGATAAAGCAAAATATTGAAAAAATAAAACACTTCTCGAACGATTACAAAAGCTTAGCAGATCGTTTGGATAGTTTGCATATAGAATTAAAAGATATTGAAGCAGAATTAGCTGTCGTTGCAGAAAATGACAATTTTGAAAAGAATGAGATAACCGATTTTAATAATAGATTGGAATTGTTGTTTCACTTGTTTCAGAAGCACAAGGTAAAGACTATTGAGGACTTGCTTCAAATTCAAAAGAAGCTTTCTGAAAAAGTTGCGCATGTAACTCAAGCGGCGAGTATCATAAAAGAAAAAGAGCAACAAGTAGCTAAATCTGAAAAAGAATTACGCGCTATTGGAAAAAAAATAAGTTTAAAAAGAAAGAAAATTACACGGAAACTCGAAAAAAACCTCGCTGACATTCTGCAAGATTTAGGAATGCCACATGCTAAATTTGGTATTACAATAAATCAGACAAAGAGCTTTTATCATAATGGAATTGACGAAATTCAATTTCTTTTTAGCGCGAATAAAGGAGGAACTTTAGCAAGTGTTAAACGAGTTGCTTCCGGAGGGGAATTATCGCGAATTATGTTGGCTGTAAAATCGATTATGGCGATACATAGTCAGTTGCCGACCATTATTTTTGACGAAATAGATTCGGGTGTTTCGGGTGAAATTGCAATAAAAATGGCAAGGATTATGCAACAGATGGCAACACAGATGCAGGTAGTAGCTATTACGCATTTGCCTCAAATTGTAGCTCGTGGTAAGCAGCATATGAAAGTCTATAAATACACTGAAAATCAAAAGACAAAGACGAGCATTAAATTATTGAATGAAAAAGAAAGCATTCTGGAAATTGCCGAGATGCTTGGAGGTAAAAATTATACAGATACTGCCATAAATCACGCAAAGCAGTTGCTTCAATAAAAAAGTTTATTTTTGTCCTCAACAAGTATTTAATATTGATAAGAATACGTTTGTTAATCATATACCAGTAATATCTAATCTAATATCATAAATCCAATACCACTACTATGTATAATTTACTAAAAGGAAAAAGAGGAATTATTTTTGGTGCTCTTGACAATAAATCTATCGCGTGGAAAGTAGCAGAACGTGCTCATGACGAAGGCGCTTTATTTACGCTCAGCAATACTCCTGTAGCCATGCGTTTTGGACAGATTGATGAATTAGCTGAAAAATGTGGGGCTGAAGTCATCGCAGCTGATGCCACCAGTGTTGAGGACCTTGAACATGTTTTTAAACGTTCCATGGAAGTGTTGGGCGGAAAAATTGATTTTGTGTTGCACTCTATAGGGATGTCACTTAACGTACGTAAGAAAAGAGTTTATAATGATTTGGATTATAATTACCTCACTAAAACACTAGATATTTCTGCAATCTCTTTCCACAAAGTTTTGCAAGTTGCTCATAAATTAGACGCAATTAATAAATGGGGTTCTGTTGTCGCTTTATCGTACATCGCTGCTCAACGTACTCTTTATGGATACAATGATATGGCTGATGCCAAATCATTATTGGAATCCATAGCGCGTAGTTTTGGCTATATTTATGGTAGGGAAAGAAAGATTCGTGTTAATACGATTTCTCAATCTCCAACCTTAACTACTGCCGGATCCGGAGTAAAAGGTGTAGCGGGATTGATGGACTTTACAGAGAGAATGTCGCCACTTGGTAATGCAGATGCGGATGAATGTGCGGATTATTGTATTGTAATGTTCTCGGATTTGACCAAAAAAGTAACCATGCAGAATCTGTTTCACGACGGTGGATTTTCAAATATGGGAATGAGTTTAAAGGCGATGAGTATGTACAATAAAAGTCTTGAAGATATCGACATTGACGAAATAGAATAAGGGCTCAACCGACAGATTTTTTAACAACAAAAAAGACCGCAAAGTTTATACACTTTGCGGTCTTTGCATTTTTTTCGTAAATCAGGTTATAAACCTGAGTTCGACATAAGCTTTACATGAAAAAAAATTATCTAAGAATACCTTTTGAAATTACCAATCGTTGTACCTGATTGGTCCCTTCATAAATTTGACACAATTTCACATCTCTCATTATTTTTTCAACAGGATAATCTTTGGAATAACCATCTCCGGCCATCACTTGAACAGCATCCGTGGCTACTTCCATTGCAATATCAGAACCGTACAATTTTGCCATTGCGGAATACATGGAGGCTTTTTTGTGTTTAGTTTCATAAGCCCACGCTGAATAATAAGTCATTAAACGTGCATTTTCAATTTTGAGTGCCATATCTGCTAACATAAAACCTACCGCTTGAAGTGAAGCAACGGGTTTTCCAAATTGAATCCTTTGTTTTGCCCAATCTTTTGAAATTTCATAAGCAGTTCGTGCAGCTCCAAGACTTAAAGCTCCAACTCCGGTTCGCGTTCTGTCAAAGGTTCGCATGGCTATCAAAAAACCATGACCTTCGTCTCCAATACGATTTTCAATGGGTATTTCTACATTGTTAAAAATAATTTCGTTTTGAACTGAGGCACGTTGCCCCATTTTTTGCATACGTGGTTTTATATCAATACCCGGAGAATCTTTATGTACTAGGAAAGCGGTTAGACTTCTAGATCCTCTTTTTGGATCAGTAACTGCAAAAACAGTAAGGTAGGTGGCTACTTCACCATTGGTTATAAATCTTTTATGACCGTTTAAAATATATTTATCGCCTTTTAATATCGCAGTTGATTTTATCCCGGCAACATCAGATCCGGCATTGGGTTCTGTCAAACAATAAGCTGCTACGGCTTTTTCTTCAACAATTTCCCCAAAAACTCTATTTTTTTGTTCTTCTGTTCCTGCGAGAAACAAAGGAGTTAAAGCCAATGTATTTGCATCGATACAAATACCGATACCCGCACAACCTGCACCCAATTCTTCAGATTGAATAGCGACATCAATCATGTTGAATCCTTTCCCTCCAAATTTTTTGGGCATAGGACCATTCATAATCCCTTCGTCGTAAGCCGCTTTTACGATATCCCAAGGAAATTCAGCTAACTCATCGTATTTCATGCGATTGGGAACAATCCATCTGTCTGAAAAATCTCTGTATTTTTCTTGGATTGCCAGTTGTTCTTTTGTTAATGAAAAATCAATCATAATTATGTTATTTTTTAGAATTAAATTACTTTTTTTCGACTAGCTAATATATGAAAAAATTAGGTATTAAAAGCATTTGAATCTTTGATTAAAGAAACGATTCTAATAGACATGATAAAGCTGCTGTTTTGAGTTTTTTTTTGGTAGTTCTGACGATTAAAATAAGAGCATGAATTTTTTGGTTCATTTAAAAATTTTATATTTGCCCAAACTAAAAATCATATTTTTTAATATGAAACGAGCATGTGAAATCATAACACAAGACAATGTTTAATAGCAAACAGTCCCGTTAGTTATCGGGATTACCGCTTAAAAATAAAATTTAAACATGAAACCACTTAAAATCATAGTTTTAGCAAAACAGGTTCCCGATACTAGAAATGTAAGTACAGATGCTATGAAGCCCGATGGGACTGTCAATAGAGGAAAATTACCTACCATATACAATCCGGATGATTTACACGCTTTAGAATTAGCGTTAAACATTAAGGATCGTGTGCCCGGGACTGAGATTACTGTTTTGACAATGGGACCGAAAAGAGCTGCAGATGTTATCAGAGAATCCTATTATCGCGGAGCAGATTACGGTGTGATGATTTCGGACAGACGCTTTGGAGGTGCAGACACTTTGGCTACAAGCTATACGCTTGCAAAAGGTATTGAAAAATTAGCTCCTTACGATTTAGTTTTAGCAGGAAGACAAGCAATTGACGGAGATACGGCACAAGTAGGACCACAATCTGCTGAAAAATTAAACATACCTCAGGTTACTTACGTAGAGGAGATTATTTCTTTAAACGATGATGAAATTGTAGCAAAAAGGCGTTTGGAAAATGGAGTAGAAATTGTATCAGCTCCCTTTCCTTGTTTGATGACTGTTCATGAATCTTCTCCCAATTGTAGGACAAGAGTGGCAAAACGTGTAATGAAGTATAAATATGCACGGACTCAAACGGAGTTAGAATCTAAGTCTACTGAAGATTATATCAAAGAATTACACGAAAAAAGAAATTATCTGAGCATTCCGGAATGGGGTGTAGAAGATATTAATGCTGAAATGAAAAAAATTGGATTAGCGGGCTCCCCAACTAAAGTTAAAAAAGTAGAGAGTATTGTTTTAACAGCAGGTGAAGCTAAAGTTCTGAGTGATTCGGCTGTAGATATCGATTCGATGATTGTAGAATTAATCCAAAACCACACTATAGGTTAACAAGAAGATTGCACTGAGTAAATCCTTTTTTGAAAAGGACTCCGGGTGTATATAAAATGATAGTATAATTATTTATTTTAAATGAAACGAGCACGACATTTGCTGATTCACATCGAGAAACTAAAGGTGAGTTGCAGAGGTTACAGCTAAAAAATAATATTTAAACAGATGAAAAGTGTATTTGTCTATTGCGAAGTTGAAAATAAAAAAGTAGCCGATATAAGTCAAGAACTATTATCAGCAGGAAAGCGACTCGCAAATAAACTGGGAGCACCCTTGGATGCTTTGGTTATTGGAAAAGATCTAAAAGATATTCATAAGCAGATAGCGCCCTATGGTGTAGATAAGATATTTATTGCTGATGATAAGCGTTTAGAACCCTATAGAACGCTACCTCATACCGCAATAGCATTAGATGTTTTAAGAAGAGAAGATCCTCAAATAGTTTTGTTAGGGGCCACTTCAATAGGTAGAGATATAGCACCTAGATTGGCTTCTGCATTGAGTTGTGGATTGACAGCCGATTGTACAGTACTTGATATTGGAGATCACTATGTCGCCAAAGAAAAGAAAGAGTACAAAGATTTATTATATGCAATCAGACCTGCTTTTGGGGGAAGTATCATAGCAAATATTATCAATTGGGACATGCATCCGCAAATGGCAACTGTCAGAGAAGGGGTGATGAAAAAAAATATTTTTGATGTCGATTATAAGGCTGAAGTAGAAAATATTGACGTAAATGTCTTGGTAAATGAAACAGATTTTGTAGTTAAAATAATTGAAAGACACTTAGAAGAATCGGATGTAAATCTTAAAGAAGCACCCGTAATTGTCTCAGGAGGTTATGGGGTAGGTTCTAAGGAAAATTTTAAACTTTTATTTCAGCTTTCTGATTTGTTAGGAGGTGAAGTAGGTGGATCAAGAGCAGCTGTAGATGCAGGATATATTGATCATGAAAGACAAATAGGTCAAACAGGTGTTACGGTACGTCCTAAATTATACATAGCAGCAGGTATTTCCGGGGCAGTACAACACACTGCAGGAATGGATGATTCATCATTAATCATTTCAATTAATACAGATCCTGATGCTCCGATGAATTCATTTGCAGATTATGTGATAGAAGGTGATGTGATGGAAGTAATCACAAAAATGATTCATTCGTATAAGAAAAATGCCAAGTAAAAGTTCTGATGATTCATCTTGTTTTTTGTAAAAAATAAAAGTAAAAAAATATAAAAATGGATAATTTTTTTAATGACACTCCGGATTATAAATTTCATTTAAGTCATCCTCTGGTAAAGAAGATTATTAAATTAAAAGAAAATAATTTTAAAGAGGCCGAAGAATACGATTTTGCACCTCTAAATCACGATGATGCCATAGATAGTTATGAAAAAGTATTGGAAGTAGTGGGAGAGATTTGCGCTCTTACTATTGCTCCTAATGCTGAATCGGTAGATAAAGAAGGTCCAAAAATTGTAAACAATGAGGTGGTTTATGCAAAAGGTACAACTGAGAATTACAAAGCTTTGTATGATGCGGGACTTATTGGGATGTCTTTTCCTCGGAAATACGCGGGTTTAAATTTTCCATTAATTCCATATGTAATGGCAGGTGAAATGATAGCTCGAGCTGATGCCGGTTTTGCCAATATTTGGGGTTTGCAAGATT
The DNA here is from genome assembly GCA_029942185.1 of Flavobacteriaceae bacterium. GTDB lineage: Bacteria > Bacteroidota > Bacteroidia > Flavobacteriales > Flavobacteriaceae > DQTL01. The sequence goes on along the minus strand of JAOZTK010000026.1, from coordinate 4,209 downwards.
GTGGTGAAACAATTTATGAATATGGCTCAGAAGAGCAGAAAGAAAAATATTTACCTAGATTTAATAAGGAAGGAGCTACTGCAGCGATGGTTTTGACGGAACCCGATGCCGGGTCTGATTTACAAGTCGTGAACCTTAAAGCCACTTACGATGAAACTAAAAAAGTATGGTTACTCAACGGTGTAAAAAGATTTATTACCAATGGCGATGCTGATATTTCTTTAGTTTTAGCCCGTTCTCTTGAAGGGACAGTAGATGCCCGAGGACTTTCGATGTTTATTTATGACCGTAAACACAAAGCGGTAGAAGTGAGGCACCTCGAAGACAAATTGGGAATAAAGGGCTCGCCAACTTTAGAATTAGTTTTTAAAAATGCACCTGCAGAATTGGTGGGTACTGAACGATTCGGTTTGATAAAATATGTGATGTCTTTGATGAACTCAGCTCGATTAGGTGTTGGAGCACAATCTGTTGGAATAGCTGATGCCGCATATAGAGAAGCTATAAAATACGCTAAAGAAAGAGCACAGTTTGGAAAGGAAATTATTAAATTTCCTGCTGTTTATGAGATGTTGACAAATATGAAAGTTCGAATAGATGCCATGCGTTCTTTGTTGTATGAAACGATTCGTTATGTGGATCTTTCAAAAATATATGAGGATGAAAAAAAGAAAAGAAAACTTGAGAATGAAGAACTGATTGAGATGAGATTATCTCTAAAAATTGCAAACGTGCTCACACCTTTAATCAAAATGATCAGTAGTGAAGCATGTAATGTTATAGCTTATGAATCCTTACAGATTCATGGTGGGACAGGTTTTATGAAAGATTTTCCTATAGAAAGGATTTATAGAGATGCACGTATCACATCCATATACGAAGGTACGACACAATTACAAGTGGTGGCTGCAATTAGAGGAGTAACTACAGGGATTTATACAGGGCAAATGAGGTATTACGATAAGCAGGTTGCTGAAAAGAATGTTGCTTTACAAAAAATACTACAAGAGATGACTCAGGAGTATAATGAGATTGTAGCTAAGGTGTCTGAAAACAAGACAGAAGATTATTTAACATTTCACGCCGGAAGATTGGTAGAAATGGCCGGAAATATAATCATGGGTTATTTGCTTATTTTGGACAGTCAAAGAGATGAGCGGTTTGAGATGTCGGCAAAGCTTTTTATTGATTTAGCCAGAGCAGAAAACAGCGAAAAATTCACTTATATCAACAAATTTGATCCGGCTAGGATTGAATGGTATAAAAACTTTTCGTAATCCTGGAGTTTTGCTTAGGTTACAATGCTAAAAGCAAATAAACTATTTTAATTTATCGAAAAAGGTCATTTTGTTTTTAGGAAAGATTGTCGGATGAAAAATGTGTACTAAATCTTTCAAAACCAAATCGGGTCTGGTCGTTGCTAATTCAAAGTAAAGAACACCACCGGTAGCGCCTTTTTTTGAAGCATACGTATATATTGTCCCTGTTTTAAAAGCTGAAAACTGCTCGTAATGCGGACTGTCATTGATCATAGAATTTACACTCGTGTAAAAACCCGGAGAGATCCAATATTCTGCATTTCTTCCTTTTTCTAATACACTTTCTAAACTTAAAGATAAGCTTCCGGTTCCGCTAGAGTCCTTCCATAAATAGTCTGCTTCAGCATCTTTGAGAAAATGTGCCATAAAACTATCTCCGGCTGGCATATTCCAAACATCTTGAAATAAAGCTCCACTCATAACTGTGGGTTTATCGGTTATTTGAATCAATTTATTTTTAATAGTTTTATAGTTATTGGCGATTGTTCTAAATCGTTCTGATGCAGTAGAATCTCTATCGTATAAGGCTCCAAAAAAACGAATCCATTCCGCTCTACCCAAAGGTGTTTTCTCTAACCAATCACTATTCATGACAACCGGGATTCCCATTTTTTGTATATTTTTAAAAACTTGACTCTGATTGTTTACTCCAAACCCTATAACCAATTCGGGTTGTAAAGCTATCAGTAATTCGATATTGATATGCTGTTCCTGTCCGAGATCTTTTATTTTGTCGTCGGCAATTAATACCCGAGTCTTTTTAGAAGAAATATAGCTTGTATTTGGAAATCCAACCAATGTGTTCTCAACTTCTAAAAGTTCCAGCATAGGAATATGAGTAGTAGAGCTTACTACCATTCTTTCGATAGGGGTTCTAATAATATTCTTATTCTTAAGACTGTCAGGAATCTCTTTTAATTTAGGGATTAAAAAATATTCTTTTCTTGTGTCATCACCTTTAAAAGAGGTGTAAATAGTTAACTTTTTAAAATCTTTATAGTCGTGAATACCAAATCCTTTTGCATATTCAATACTGTTTTTCACATAACTTTGAGCTAATTGTGTGTTTTTCTTAGATGTGTTCTTGCAACTACCAAAAAGAAATATAATTGATATGAAAACACAAATTCTAAACTCTAAATACCGCATTATAAATCTTTAAATTTTCACAACTCACAACTCATTTCTAATTTCAATATCCCTGTTTCCGTAACCAATTTTGATATTTACGAGCATTTACATTGTGTTGAGACAAAGTTTTTGCAAATACGTGTTTCCCAAAATCGGCAACGCTGGCACACATATAATAATAATCGTGATTAGCAGGATTTAGAACGGCGTCAATAGCAGAAATGTCCGGCATTCCAATAGGCCCGGGTGGTAATTCGAGATGAACATAAGTATTGTAGGGTGAGTCAATTTTAAGATCTTTGAAAAGCACTTGTTTGTATTCTTTATCCATTCCGTTTTTTAGTTTTAAGGCATAAATTATTGTTGGATCTGCTTGTAAGGGCCATTTATTCTGGTATCTATTTAAGTATAAGCCGGCGACAGTTTTCTGTTCGGGAACGTAAGAAGTTTCTTTTTGGACAATAGATGCAAGTATCATTACTTGCGTTGGAGTTAAGTTTAATTGTTTTGCCATTTTTTTTCTAGAGCTATTCCAAAATCTGTGATATTCTTTTAGCATTTTGTATTGAAAAGTCACGGCATTTGAATTCCAATAAAACTCATAAGAATTCGGAATATACATGCTTAAAGCGGTTTCTTTGGTAAAACCATTTTCTATCCAAAAGGTCTCGTCATTTAGTACTTGTAAAATTTCTGAAGCATCAGGTTCGATTTGTTGAGAAATTCGTTCTGCTAGTTTTTCCAAACTATCTAGATTGTTAAAATTTAATTTAATAGTCGTTTGATTGCCACTACGTAATAGATTTACCAAATCATTATTATTCATTCCTTTTTTGATTAGGTATTTTCCCGATTTAATACGTTTTGTGTATTTTTTCTTTTTTGCTACCCATTTAAAAGAGGCCGTTCGCCTTAAAAAAGGTCTGACCAAACCTTCTACTTCCTCAAAAGTTGCATGTGTTGGGATAAATAATTCACCACTTTTTAAGACATTGGTTTTGAATATTTTACTATAATACAAATTTGCAAGTAGGACCGCAAATCCTAGTAAAGTTATTATAACTGCATAGATAACATGCTTTTTAGTAATCATGATTTAATAATTGTAAAAATAATTCATCTTTGTACTGACCTTCTTGAAAGATCCATTCTTTTTTAGTGCCGATAATTTTAAAACCTATTTTTTTAAATAATTTTAAACTTTTGGTATTATCAGCTATTATATTTGCATAAAGTTGATGGATTTGCAAATGTGTGAAAGCGTAATTTGCAAGCAATTGGATTGCTTTATAAGCAACCCCTTTTGATCGGTATTCCGAAAGGATGAGAATTCCAATTCCGGCTCTATGGTGTTGCGGGTCATAGTCAAAAAGATCGATAAGACCAACAGCCTTTTCTTGGATGCATATTACCATACGCAATTGTTTGGCCGTAAATAGATCTTGGTGCGCATTCGCTAGATACTTTTTTAAAAGATCTTTAGAAAAAGGGTGAAGCGTACTACTAACTTCCCAATTGTCAACGTTGTTTTCTATAGCAAACAACCAATCCAAATCTTCGGGTTCAAGAGCTCTTAACTGAATGTTATTTCCTTTGAGTAGTGTCATTTTGATTACGCTTTATGCTTTGCGTTTATGTTTTAATTTTTGTATTCTCCCTTAGCGAACAGTGTATTTTGTGTCACATATTACTAGTCTTCAGTCTTCAGTCTTCAGTCTTCAGTTTTCAGTATTCAACTGCGGACTGCGGACTGCCAACT
>JAOZTK010000025.1 GCA_029942185.1 Flavobacteriaceae bacterium | reverse complement strand
AATTAGATGAATAAATAGAGGTAGGGTTGCGTTAATATTTTTTTATATAAAATATATAATTTTAAAAAGCAACTAAATATCTGTGTCTTAAGCAAATAAAGCCGCCCTAAAAAGGGCAGCTTTATGATTAATTAGTTATTATTTGTATATTTTTATTTAACCACTTTTGTGAAGCGAACTTTTACAGGAACACCATCCGGATTGCTAAACCCACAGCCACCATCATTTCCATCCCATCCTTCTACAAATTCTACTTCAATAACACTATCGTCTGTCGAATTATAAGTAGATGTTACATCACCAGGTCCTAACAAAATTTCACCATTTCCACAACCTAAACCAGTTCCTTGTTCAGTTCCTACAACAATATTTCCACAAGAGAGATAAAGTGTAAAATCCATGTTTGCTTGTCCTATCCCAAGATGCTCGAGATAATTAAGACTGATTATTCGTTCTGTAGCGCCTTCACCTGCTAGTATTTCAACCTCATGAGGATCCCCAAAAGTAGGACCGAAATCACCATCGACAAGACTCTCATAATTGTAGGTGCCAATCAAGTAGGTCGGATCAAGAGGACAGGAACCAAAATACGAAATTGCCACATTATACTGAGGCGATGTATGTATATCAGATCCATAATTTCGAGAACCGTCTTCATTTAACATGTGTACTACGCGTCCATCATCCAAATATAAGACAGCCGTAATTTGAAATGCATCATCTAGCAATATTTCATCAGCATTTGTCAATTCAGGAAAGCTGTCAACTATAGCATCTTGACTTAAAGTGTATTCATAAGGAAATTCAGTTATGTTACTAACTAAAGTTACTGGACCATATAAATTGCCTGATGCAGTTCTGAAAAAAGAAATTATATCTGCAGAGGAAACATCCCCTTGTGCAATATCCAGACTAAAACCAATTTCGATGTCATTTCCAACAGTCAATTCGTTTAAATTTAGAAAATCTTCAAGATTTGTTAGTTTTTGAAAATTAGGTACCGCTCCGAGTTGTAAATCGATTACCGAAGTTCCACCATCTTTATCACAAGAACCCATCAAAAATAGAAAGATTATTGTTGTTATAAAATATTTAATATTTTTCATAATACGTGTTTTAAAAAATTAATTTGCCCAAAATATAGCATAGCTTGTTGGATCTTTTTGATCGGGAGAATTCTCGTTTAAATTCAATTCAACTTGTGGCCAAAAGAATGATTTTTGAAAACCATTGTTAAGTACTGTTAAACCATCATCTAAAGGGAAACCATCTGCATTATCCAATTGGTATTCGGGAGAAGCTCCTAAAGGATTTGCTAAAACAGGATAGCCTGTTCTTCTGTAATCATTGTACTGATCCATAGGATCTCCATAGGTTCCCACCCATTTTTGCGTCATAATAATCTCCAATTTTTTATCAGATGTAGCACTGGTATATTCGCTGATGATACCATTTATAAAGCTTGTGGCAGGGCCACTACCGCTTAAAACAGGTACAGTTTGCGATGTTCCTGTTCCAATGACAATTTCGTCAACTTTTGCAAAACTAGCTTCTAAAGCTTCTGTTAATTTTGCCTCTACACTACCGGCTCCGGTTAAGAAACCATCGTAGATTAGCTCAGCTTGAACGTATAAAAACTCGTCATAAGTCAAAATTCTATGAGGTGCAACGCCTGTTCCACTTTCGATACCTATAGTAGGTCCGGAGCCATCGTCATACATTCCTCCACAAGCAAATATCCCCGGGAAAGTAGCAGAGTTTTGTACTGCATGATCCCTGTCAGGTCCAATGCTCCCAAAACGGATACTAAAAAAACCGGTATTGGCATCCCAGTAATCAGCATGAGGATTGCCGGTTCCTGCATTACCTTGATCAGGTGGCAACTCTCCGGCTTGTAATTGATTAACAAAGTAATAGGGAATACGTGGATCAACATTTCCCGTATGAATAGAAGGATTCCATCCTTTTAATATCTCATAAAACCAAGGACTCGTGTAGTAAGATACTTGCGTTCCACCGTAGGCTCCTAAAAACAAACTATTTCTTTCATCTGTAGGTGCTTGATTAATCGTGTGATTAAATTGAAAATCATCAGCACTGGATGTGAAAAAATTATTTTCAGTTACAAGCGAATTAAAATCAGCAACATTAAATAAAGAAGTAGATTTTAATTGGTTGTAAAGCTTTAACTTATATGTGTTGGCAAACTTTATCCATTTACTCATGTCTCCTGAGTAAAAGAAATCATCTGCTGCCGGAGCAATACCAGCACCACTATTGATGTTGTTTTTTCCAAGGTCAATTAATGCCAAGACACTTTGATAGATCTCTTCTTGATTATCAAATTTAGGACTCACGATACCAGATTCAAGTTGGGTAGCTTCTGTATAAGGAATATCACCCCATAAATCAACTGCTGTCGACATTAAATATGCTTTGAGTATTTGAGTAATACCTACATACATCAAGTCTCCGTCTTCTGAAGCCTGTTTCAAAAGAGATTCCATATCCGTCAACAACAAATATGTGTTGTTCCACTCATTATTCATCAAGATATTGTCAGCTTTTGTGCCATATTGATCTTGTTCTTCACGTGCTGTAAATTGATGTGTGTAAACAGCAAGTATGTCAGCAGAATAGTAATTGTAATCTGCTCTGCTTTTAATTCCTAGTTGAACGTTGGATAACAACTGATCCGTCGGAGCAACAATAGGATTGTCTGTATCGGTATCGACATCTAAATAATCATTACAACTCAAAATAAAGAGTGAAGCTATAAAGAATAAAATAAGTTTAGATAGACGAAATGTTTTTATTGTATTTTTCATTGTATTTCGTATTAAAATGTTAAGTTAACTTTAAACCCATAACGTTTGGATGTTGGTGCCGCAGAAACTTCTACCCCTTGTAATCTTGTAGAACCAAAACTGGTAACTTCAGGATCAAAATTTGTGTATTTTGGAATATTTGGTGCAAAATACCATAAGTTGTTTCCAAGAGCAGTTATACTGATTTTACTAAAAGGTGTTCTTTTAATCAGCTTAGATGGGATATCATAAGAAAGGCTTACCTCACTTAAGCGATACACAGTACCATCATAAACCGAGGCCTCATCAACACTATTAATAGCAAAAGTATTACCACCGGCAGGTGAGAAATATAGTTCGTTCATACTCAATTGCGTTACATTGGGTATTTGATTACCATCTCCATCTAAAAGAGGGTTGCCATTTCCATCCCCATAATAACCGGGAATAATAAATGTATGTTCTCTATCTTCAGTATCTTTGGTAACACCACGTCCTAGTAAAGAAGTTATACTAGAGCTATGAACATCTCCACCTTCTCTCCATGTGCCTTGCGCTTTTAAAGTAAAGCCTTTAAAACTAAAAGTATTCATAAGACTCACCTTAAAGTCAGGATTAGGATCTCCAATTATGCCATTTTCCAAATCTTGAATAATAGCACCTCCTGCTTGATTAATTAAATAATTTCCATTTTCATCACGAGCAAAGCGTGAGCCATAAAAAACACCAAAAGGTTCGCCGACAATAGCGTGTGGCACTTCATTAGGATTGAATTGAATCCTCTCTAATCCCTCAACTAGTTCGATTACCTCATTTTTGTTATTGCTGAATGTGCTAAATAGCGACCATTTGAAATTATCTGATTGAATTGGAACTAAAGTCAATCCAATTTCAATTCCCGTATTTTGCATTTCACCAATGTTGGTGTTAAAAGTTCTAAAGCCACTTGATGCCGGAACACTTACCGGTGAAATCAAATCTGTAGTTGTTTTTTTGTACCAGCTAAAGTCTATGACAGCACGGCGATTAAAAAACTCAAGATCAATACCCGCTTCTATTTCATTTGTGAATTCCGGGGTTAATTCAGTATCTCCTAACGATGTGCTATTTCCAATTACGGGCACACCTGAGAAGGCATTTCCGACAGAAAAAGTTCTGTTGAGAAATTCGGCACTTGCGTCTCTACCTCCTGTAGCATAACTCGCTCTTAATTTTCCGAAAGTTAATACATTGCTTTTTAGATTTAAAGCTTCAGTAAAAATAATAGAAGAAGATAACGAAGGATAAAAGTACGATCTGTTATCTTTAGGCAATGAAGAACTCCAATCATTTCTTCCTGTAGCATTTAGGAAAAGATAATCGTTTAGTGAAAAACCTATATCAGCAAAGACACCAAAATTTCTCTTTTTTGCAGTTCCCAAACCATTTACCAAGCGAACATTTAAGTTGTTTTCAACTGTAAAGATACCAGGAGAAATAAACGTATTTGCTACTATGGCCTTTCTAGTTGTTGTGTTTTGAAGGGCATTGTTTCCAACAATAGCATTGAAACCAATACTTTCTGATAAGTCATAATCAAAACTCAATAACAAAGTAGATTCAATGTCTTCATTAGTGAAATTATCTGTAGTAATCGCTCCGAGTCCATTATCAGAACGGGAACCTAAATCCCTAATTTGTTTTCTGCCTAAATCATATCTGTTGACACCCATTCTGTAGGATGCTGTAATATTTTCATTAAAATCATAGGAAGCATTGATATTCGCAACGCTTCGGTTGGTATTGGTAATAATCTGATCGTGCTCCCATGACCATAACGGGTGGTCCCATCCGGCATTAGGAATAACAGAGGCTCCTGTAACAGGGTGCACATAAGGTAATGAAAGATCCCATGCTCTACCCATCCATAAGGTTCTGGCAAAGGAAGATGCAGCTCCTTGAAATTGATTTTCACCAAAAAAACCACCAATTTGCTCGGTGTCAGAATAACTCAAAGTACCACCAACGGTCAGTCCATTTTTGAGTTTAAAATTACCACCTGCAGAAATCGATGTTTTATCGTAGTTATTAAAAGGAATATATCCTTCTTGAGATAAGTCCGAGATTGTTACACCAAAATGTCCGTTTTCATCATTGTAAGAAAAACTCAAAGAAAGATCACTGGTTCCTCCTGTTCGAAATAAATCTTTTACATTGTCAGGATGTGCTTCGAAGGGTTGGGTGGGCCCCAACTCTGGGAAAGCTGCTAATAAGTTTGGCCAAGTTGGGATGGTCTCAAGTGAGTCAAAACGTGGCCCCCAAGAACCATTAGCATTTACGTAAGCAAAATTCACACCATTACCATAAGTATTTTGGTAATCGGGTAAATTCGCGATGTTCTCAAAATAGTAACCGGAACTAAGATTGACGTTAATCTTGTCACTTGTGTTGCTTTTTGATCCGGATTTGGTAGTAATAACAATTACACCATCAACAGCCCTAGAGCCATATAATGCAGATGCGGCAGTACTTTTTAAAACGGTTATAGAGGCGATGTCATTGGCGTCTAAAGAAGACAAACCGGATTCGTATCCACCACCACCGGTTGTTTGACTAGAGGTAGTTACTTGACTGTTGTCATAAGTAATCCCATCTACAATTATCAAAGGTTGTGATGACCCTCCAAAAGTAGTTGCTCCCCTAATATTTATTTGGTTGGATGCCCCTGCAACTCCTGTTGAAAATTTAACATCTACACCTGCCACTTTTCCCGCTAAAGAACGAACTAAATCGGGTTCTGAATTCTCAGTAAATTCATCAGATTTAACGTTGCTGACAGCATATCCAAGCTTTTTCGGGTTTCTTTTAATTCCAAAAGCGGTAACCACTACTTCTTCTAATACGTTTCCTTTGTCAATGCTCATAAGAACATTGTAAGTGTTAGCAGAACTGATAGTTTTAAAGGCAGTTTCCATTCCTACGAAACTAAATTGAAGGATATTACCCGTGTTAACTTGGATAATATACTTTCCGTCAAAATCTGTTTCAGTACCCATTGAGGTACCTTTGATTAAAACACTTACTCCGGGTAAAGGTCCGGTATCATCGGAAACAGTCCCCGAAACAGTTTTTTGTGCAAAAGCAAAATGCACCGTAAACGCTAATAAAAGCGTTAAAATTCCATTAAACTTTGTTTTCATTGTATGATTATTTGAATTATACTACAAATATCTTAAATTATTGTCAATATAAGGTGTATTTCTATAAAAGATTTATCTAAGTTGTGAAAAAAAAATCCACTAAATTCAGGTTCAAAATAACTGAACTATTTTCAGATGAAGTTTTGAATTGCTAAAAGAAAAAGAGTTTTTATTTGTGTTTCCAATAAAGTATTGTACTCCTAACATACCTATTTTGGTTTTTTGTGTAAATCCTATTCCAAAACTATAAGTGGTAAACAAAGAAGAAGTAATGTCGTTATTTAAAACTCCTAAGTCTGCTAATAAAGATAAATAAGAAGCTTCATTTATCAGGTAATTGTATTCGGTATTTAGATAGGAATAACCGGTAGCAACTAGACTATTTTCATCAAAACCTCTGATACTGTTACTTCCGCCAATTCTAAAAAGCTCATTTTCTAAATAGTCTTTTGACAATAACAATGCGGTCGTGTTTTTAATAACGATATTCTGTCGCTGCGAAAGCTTGAGTAAAAAAAGAAAATAATTAGTAATTCTATGCTGTTGAAGCGCATTTCTTTTCCCTTGAGTTACTTCGCTGTACAGTTGAATTTTCTGATTAAATATTGGATGATAATTAGGTTTGATATAGTTGTAGGAAACTCCGTAGAAAAAGCTTGAGAAATCAACAATGTCTGCATGAGTTTGATCGGTTGTTTTATCAGAGAGTTTGCTTTCTATTACAAAACCTACTTTGTGATTTGTTGCAAATAGGAAAGACGAGTTTAAATAATTTGAGATGTTTAAAAAGGTGGTGTCTTGTTTGTAAATGTTAAAGTCATAACTAACGGTCAGCGGTGTATTAAAGAGATAAGGTGTTTGTAACAATAATTTAAGAGATTGAGATTTATCTTGAGTTGACAACCATTTTAATTGCAAAGTCTCTCCACGATTCAAGGAGTTTTGAATTTTGAAATCAATATTACCGTACAGCTGAATTTTTTTTCCCTCCGGTGCAGTGGAAAATCCAACTAGCCCGTTAAAATGATTACTTTTCTCTCTTTTTAAATACAAGTACAAAGTGGTGCTGTCTTTGGTGAAAAGCACCTCCGGTTTTTTTATCTCTGACACAAAGGGAGTCGCTTGAATAATTTTAGAAACTTGTTGTATGCTTTTTTTGCTAAAAGGCTTGTTTGTCTCGATTCTAAAAGCTTGTTTTAAAAAAGATTTTGGAAAAGAAGCGTATCCTTTCACGATGATTTTGTCAATACTTCTGTTACCATTTTCATCGATTATCAAATCGGCAGAAATAATATTTTTGCTCTTTGTAATATTTTCTAAGTGAATAGCTACAAAAGGAAAACCGTTATTTTGATAGAATTCCGTTAATTGATTGATAAAAGAAGCCGTATTTGTATAGGGAGTTTCACACGTAATAGAATCTATAGTTTTTAGACCAAATCCTTTAACAAAAGAGGAGATTTTCGGATGGGTAAGCCGGATCTTATCAATTAAATGCTCAAGTTTAAATTGGACGTAATATAGACTGTCATTTTGATAAGCACTTACAATTTCATGCTGGATAAAACCTTTATAATTCAACTTTTCTCTAATTGTCTTTAGAGCAATCGTGTAAACAGAGTCGTTTTCAATTTCTTTTGGATAGTTAATTTGCTGAACAATTATAGTGGAATTAGCATCCGAACCTTCTATCTGGAGTGATTTATTATTCTGAGAGAAGGCTGTTTGATAAATACTCAGCAAAAAGTATATGTATATATATGGTATAGATTTCAATAAATTAATATTCAATTTAAACTCATTAATGCTACAAAAGTACGTTTTTACAAACATTTAAAAAATAAACAGATTCCTATATTGAAAATTTCAAAAAAATGTTTTACATTTGCAAACTCTTAAAAACAAAGAGAAAAGTAAAGACATGATACGTCATGTCTAAAGAAAACGTAAATAATCACAACTTTAGTATGCCAACCATACAACAATTAGTACGCAAAGGAAGAACCAAAACAACTAAGAAGAGCAAATCGGCTGCTTTGAATTCTTGTCCACAAAGACGTGGTGTATGTACTCGTGTTTATACTACGACACCGAAAAAACCAAACTCAGCTATGCGTAAAGTAGCTAGGGTTCGTTTGACAAACGGTAACGAAGTAAACGCGTATATACCAGGTGAAGGGCACAATTTACAAGAGCATTCGATAGTATTAGTTAGAGGGGGAAGGGTGAAGGATTTGCCAGGAGTTAGATACCACATCGTTCGTGGTGCGTTAGATACTGCCGGAGTAGAAGGTAGAACACAACGTAGATCTAAATACGGAACCAAACGCCCTAAGAAGTAAATATTTTTTAATAAGTTAAATTATTATAAGGTGATGTAGTTATTAAATGCTTGAATTTATTTTTTAAGCCGGTGACATTATCTTAAATACTTAACAATTAATTTTTTTCAATAATGAGAAAAAGAATAGCGAAAAAAAGGATTCTTTTACCGGATCCTAAATTCAATGACCAGTTAGTTACAAGATTTGTAAATAATTTGATGTGGGATGGTAAGAAGTCTATTGCATTTAATATTTTTTATGATGCAATGGAAATTGTTGATAAAAAAAATCAAGATGAAGAAAAAACTTCTTTAGATATTTGGAAGGAAGCTTTGTCTAATATTATGCCACAAGTAGAGGTGAGAAGTAGAAGAGTGGGTGGTGCTACCTATCAGATTCCAAGACAAATCAGACCCGATAGAAAAGTTTCCATGGCCATTAAGTGGCTTATAAGTTTTGCTAGAAAGCGAAATGAAAAAACCATGGCTCAAAAATTAGCTGCAGAAATTTTAGCTGCTGCAAAAGAAGAAGGTGCTGCTGTCAAAAGACGAATAGACACACACAAAATGGCGCAAGCTAATAAAGCCTTCTCACACTTTAGATTCTAAGAAATGGCAAGAGATTTAAAATATACGAGAAATATTGGTATTGCAGCACATATTGATGCTGGAAAAACCACCGTTACAGAACGTATATTATATTATACGGGCGTGAGTCATAAAATTGGTGAGGTACACGATGGAGCGGCTACAATGGATTGGATGGAGCAAGAACAAGAACGTGGTATTACCATTACTTCTGCTGCAACACATTGTGAGTGGCTTTATGAAGATAAAAAATATGCTATCAATATTATTGATACTCCGGGTCACGTTGATTTTACCGTTGAGGTAGAACGGTCATTACGTGTTTTAGACGGAGTTGTCGCATTGTTTAGTGCAGTTGATGGTGTTGAACCACAGTCTGAAACCGTATGGCGTCAAGCAGATAAATATAAAGTTCCTCGTTTGGGTTTTGTCAATAAGATGGACCGTCAAGGAGCTGACTTTTTTGCAGTTTGCAAGCAGATTAAGGAAATGTTAGGTGGCAATTCAGTACCCTTACAAATTCCAATTGGAGAAGAAGAGCATTTTAAAGGTGTTGTTGATTTAATATCTAAAAAAGCAATTATTTGGAATGATGATGATATGGGGATGACTTTTGAAGAAATTCCTATTCCTGAAGAGCTTTTGGAAGATGTAAACAAGTACAGAACAGAGTTGATAGAAGCAGTTGCGGAATATGACGACGAGCTTTTAGAAAAATTCTTCGAAGATGAGAATTCTATTTCAGATGAAGAAATCATCGCAGCACTTAGAGCCGCTACCATGGATATGAGTATCATTCCTATGATGTGTGGTTCTGCTTTTAAAAATAAAGGAGTGCAAGCTATGTTAGATGGTGTAATGCGTTATATGCCTTCACCAATAGATATTGAAGCTATTGAAGGAACAAATCCGAATACAGAAGAACCAGAAACTAGAAAACCCAGTGTTGATGATCCTTTTGCGGCATTAGCATTTAAAATTGCCACAGATCCATTTGTAGGTAGGTTGGCATTTTTTAGAGTTTATTCAGGTTTTCTAGATGCAGGTTCCTATATATACAATACGCGTTCAGGAAAAAAAGAACGTATTTCTCGAATTTACCAAATGCACGCGAATAAGCAAGAGCCGATTAATAGAATTGAAGCAGGAGATATTGGTGCAGGTGTTGGTTTTAAAGATATTCGAACAGGTGATACTCTAACGGACGAAAAACATCCAATTGTTTTAGAATCCATGACATTTCCTGATCCTGTAATTGGTATTGCTGTTGAACCTAAAACAAAAGCAGATGTCGATAAATTAGGGATAGGTTTAGCAAAATTGTCTGAAGAAGATCCAACATTTCAAGTTAAAACAGATGAGGCCTCCGGCCAAACTATTATTTCAGGAATGGGTGAATTACACCTAGAGATTATTGTGGATCGTTTAAAACGAGAGTTTAAAGTAGAAGTAAATGAAGGACAACCGCAAGTTGAATATAAAGAAGCTTTAACAACTCTCATAAAACACAGAGAAGTTTATAAAAAGCAATCAGGTGGTCGTGGTAAGTTTGCAGATATTATATTTGAACTTGGACCTGTAGATAGTGATTTTGAAGGAGATGGGTTGCAGTTTGTAAACAACGTAAAGGGAGGTAATATTCCGAAAGAATTTATTCCTTCTGTTGAAAAAGGCTTTAAAGCAGCTATGAAGAATGGACCGTTAGCAGGTTTTGAGATTGATTCGATGAAAGTGACCTTAATAGATGGTTCGTATCATGCGGTCGATTCAGATCAACTATCATTTGAATTAGCAGCTAAGTTAGGATTTAGATCTGTGGCAAAAAGTGCCGGAGCTGCATTGTTGGAACCAATAATGAAGTTGGAAGCAGTTACTCCCGAAACGAGTATGGGGTCAATTGTTGGGGATTTAAATAGGAGAAGAGGGCAAGTAAATAGTATGGATGACAGAGCTGGTGCAAAAGTGATTAAAGCAACTGTACCTTTGTCAGAAATGTTTGGTTATGTAACAACATTGAGAACACTTTCGTCAGGTAGAGCGACCTCTACTATGGAATTCTCTCATTACGATAAGATTCCAATGAATTTGGCAGAAGAAGTAATAGAAAAAACAATAGGGTAATAAATAATTAAGAATGAAGAATGAAGAATTAAGAATTTTAAATACAATTTTTAACTTCCGACTTCCGACTTCCGACTTCAAACTTTTATAAGATGAGTCAAAAAATTAGAATAAAATTAAAATCATACGATTACAATTTGGTAGATAGATCTGCTGAACAAATCGTAAAAACAGTAAAAAGCACAGGTGCGATTGTCAATGGACCGATACCATTACCCACCAAAAAGAAGATTTTTACTGTGTTGCGTTCACCACACGTGAATAAAAAGTCAAGAGAGCAATTTCAATTAAGCACTTTTAAAAGGCTTATAGATATATACAGTTCTTCATCAAAAACAATCGATGCTTTGATGAAATTAGAATTGCCAAGTGGAATAGAAGTAGAAATAAAAGTATAATTAATTACGGTTTACGATTTTTGATTTTCGCTTTAGTAGTAACTATTAAATCCAAAATTCAAAATCTAAAATCTAAAATCTAAAATCAAATGTCTGGGTTAATAGGAAGAAAAATAGGAATGACCAGTATTTTCGACGATAACGGTAAGAATATACCGTGTACTGTCATAGAAGCAGGTCCATGTGTTGTTACCCAAGTCAGAACCGAAGAGGTTGACGGGTATAATGCCGTACAGCTTGGTTTCGATGACAAGAAAGAAAAACAGACTACTAAAGCTTTAGAAGGTCACTTTAAAAAAGCTGGTACCTCTGCTAAAAAACGAGTTGTTGAATTTCAAGGGTACGAAGAAGCGTACAAAATAGGAGACACACTTACAGTAGCTTTCTTCAAGGAAGGTGAATTTGTTGATGTCGCCGGAATTTCTAAAGGAAAAGGATTTCAAGGGGTCGTAAAACGCCATGGATTTAAAGGAGTTGGAGATGCTACACACGGTCAACATAACCGTTTAAGAGCTCCGGGTTCCTTAGGTGCATCGTCTTATCCATCTCGTGTATTTAAAGGTATGCGTATGGCAGGAAGAATGGGAGGAAGTAAAGTAAAAGTACTAAACTTAAGAGTTTTAAAAGTAGTTCCTGAAAAGAACCTTTTGATTGTAAAAGGAGCAGTTCCGGGCCACAAGAACACTTATATAACTATTGAAAAATAATCATGAAAGTAGCTGTTGTAGATATTAAAGGAAAAAATACAGGAAAGAAAGTCGAACTTTCTGATGCTATTTTTGGAATTGAGCCAAATGAGCACGTTATTTATTTAGACGTAAAGCAACACTTGGCTAATAGAAGACAAGGAACGCACAAAGCGAAAGAGAGAGCGGATATAATCGGAAGTACAAGAAAGATTAAAAAACAGAAAGGTACAGGTACGGCTCGTGCAGGAAGTATAAAATCACCTATTTTTAGAGGTGGAGGTCGCGCTTTTGGTCCTAGACCAAGAAGCTATTCTTTTAAATTGAATAAAAACACCAAGAAGCTTGCAAGAAAATCTGCATTGAGTATCGCCGCAAAAAATAATAAAATTATGGTGATGGAAAGTTTTGATTTTGAACAACCTAAGACCAAAGAGTTTCAATCAATATTAAGATCTTTAGACTTGGATGGGAAAAAATCAATGTTTGTGATGAGTGGGTTAAATAAAAATGTATATTTGTCGGCACGTAATTTACCAAAGGTAAATATCGTAACAGGCACAGACTTAAACACTTACTCTGTAATGAATGCGCATAAAATTGTGTTTATTGAACAAGCATTAGAAGAATTTGAAGCAAACATGAATAAATAGCAATAAAATGAGGATATTGATCAAACCGATTATTACAGAAAAAATAACACACGAAAGTGAGTTATATGGACGCTATGGATTTGTGGTGCATAAAAAAGCCAATAAGATTCAGATTAAAAAAGCGATAGAAGATGCATTTAATGTAGCTGTTACAAGTGTACGTACGATGAACTACCCGGTAGAAAGAAAAACTAAATTCACCAAAAATGGTGTTGTAACGGGTAAAACGGGAGGCTTTAAGAAAGCCATTGTGCAATTAGCAGAAGGAGATACTATAGATTTTTATAGCAATATCTAGTAATAAAACAAACAAATAACAATAAGTGAATGACAAATAATAATCAAAATATAAAAAATCAAAGAGCTTACAGAAGCATGTCAAAAGCGACAGGTTCTGTTGAGAGGCTTTATGATTTGAATATTATTTGAGATTTGTAATTTGGATATTTGAATTTAATAAATTATGTCAGTTAGAAAATTAAAACCAACAACACCAGGGCAGCGTTTTAGAGTTGTGAACGAATACGACGCAATCACAACTGATAAGCCGGAAAAGAGTTTACTCGCCCCGATAAAAAGGTCTGGTGGTCGTAACAATACCGGAAAGATGACCATGCAGTATTTGGGCGGAGGTCATAAAAAGAAGTATCGTATTATCGATTTTAAAAGAGATAAAGATGGAATACCTGCAACGGTAAAGACCATTGAATACGATCCGAATAGAAGTGCTTTTATCGCGCTACTTGTGTATGCAGACGGAGAAAAAAGATATATTATCGCTCAAGCCGGTTTAGAAGTAGGACAAATAGTCTTGTCAGGAGATAAAGTAAAACCTGAAATTGGATGTACAATGCCTTTGGAAAACATTCCTATGGGATCTACAATTTCATGTATAGAATTACGTCCGGGACAAGGTGCTGTTATGGTTCGAAGTGCAGGTTCTTTTGCCCAAATAGTTTCTAAAGAAGGAAAATATGTAAGTATCAAATTACCTTCAGGAGAAATTAGATTGATTTTGGCAACTTGTAAGGCAACTATCGGTGTAGTGTCTAATTCTGATCACCAATTGTTGGTGGCGGGGAAAGCAGGTAGGACCAGATGGCTAGGAAGAAGACCAAGAGTGCGAGCAACGGTGAAAAACCCGGTTGATCACCCAATGGGAGGTGGAGAAGCAAAAGCGACAGGTGGACACCCAAGATCTAAGAATGGTATTCCTGCAAAAGGATTCAAAACTAGATCTAAAACTAAAGCGAGTAATAAACATATTGTGGAACGTAGAAATACAAAAAAATAGTTTAGATGGCACGTTCACTAAAAAAAGGACCTTTTGTCTACTTTAAATTAGAAAGAAAAGTCCAAAAGAATATTGAATCAGGTAAGAAATCGGTAATAAAAACTTGGTCGAGAGCATCCATGATTACACCCGATTTTGTAGGTCAAACAATTGCCGTTCATAATGGAAGACAGTTTGTACCGGTTTATATAACCGAAAACATGGTAGGTCATAAATTAGGAGAATTTTCACCAACGAGGACTTATAGAGGTCACGCGTCAGGTAAAAGAAAATAACATAAGTAGTAAAAGAAATGGGAGTTAGAAAAAATAAAGCAGCTCAGGTTCGCAAAGAAGCAAAGAAAAGCATTGTATCTGCAAGGATGAAAGGCGTTCCTACTTCACCGAGAAAAATGCGTTTAGTAGCTGATCAAATTAGAGGTGTTGAAGTAGACAAAGCGCTACAAATATTGAAATTTAGCAGCAAAGAGGCATCTATTAATCTCGAAAAATTATTGTTATCGGCAATAGCTAATTGGCAAGCTAAAAATGAGGAACAAAATATTGAAGATGCAGGCTTGTTTATCAGTGAAATATTTGTTGATAGTGCCAGTATGCTAAAACGAATCCGACCTGCACCTCAAGGACGTGCTCATAGAATTAGAAAACGTTCTAATCATGTAACATTGATATTAGGCTCTAAAAATATAAGTAAACAGTAACGAACACATGGGACAAAAAACAAATCCAATAGGAAATAGATTAGGAATCATAAGAGGTTGGGAATCCAACTGGTTCGGTGGTAATGATTATGGAGATAAATTAGCGGAAGATAAAAAAATAAGAGATTATATTTTTGCACGTTTGGCAAAAGCAAGTGTGTCAAGAGTAATCATAGAGCGTACGCTAAAAATAGTCACAATTACTATTACAACTGCAAGACCCGGTATCATTATCGGTAAAGGTGGAGCAGAAGTAGATATGTTAAAAGAAGAACTCAAAAAATTATCAGGTAAAGAAGTTCAAATAAATATATATGAAATAAAAAGACCTGATTTAGATGCAAAATTAGTCGCAACCAATATTGCTCGTCAAATTGAAGGTAGAATTTCGTACAGACGCGCCATTAAAATGGCAATTGCAAATACGATGCGTATGAATGCAGAAGGAATAAAGGTTCAAATATCGGGTAGATTGAACGGTGCAGAAATGGCGAGATCAGAGAATTACAAAGAAGGTAGAATTCCTCTTTCAACTTTTCGTGCCGATATTGATTATGCATTAGTAGAAGCAAATACTACCTACGGTAAAATTGGTGTTAAAGTGTGGATTATGAAAGGAGAGATATATGGTAAAAGAGACCTATCACCACTAGTAGGAATGAAGAAAAAAACCGATAGAAAAGGAAGCATGGGCAGAAGAGGAAGAAGCAGAGGGCCACAACGTAGAAGATAGTTTAATTACAAAATATTAAGATTGTAAGATGTTACAACCAAAGAGAGTAAAATATCGTAAGGTGCAGAAAGGAAAAGGGAATATGAAAGGGAATTCTAATAGAGGACACCGTTTATCTAATGGCACATTTGGAATCAAATCGTTAGAACAAGAATTACTTGATTCACGTCAGATTGAAGCTGCTCGTGTAGCTGCTACACGTTATATGAAAAGAAAGGGAGCTTTGTGGATTAAAATTTTCCCGGATAAACCTATCACTAAAAAACCTTTGGAGGTACGTATGGGTAAAGGTAAAGGAGCACCGGAATATTTTGTTGCGGTAATTAAACCAGGTCGAATTCTTTTTGAAGTCGCCGGGGTACCAGTTGACGTTGCGAAAGAAGCATTGCGCTTGGCTGCTCAGAAATTACCGGTTAAAACAAAATTTGTTGTCGCAAGAGATTATGACGGAAACGATTAAAAAAACAAATAGATCATGAAAAATTCAGATATAAGAGATTTATCAGTAGAAGATTTGCTGGAAAAATTAGAAGAGTTTAAAAAACAATTTTCTGATTTAAAAATTACGCATACAGTTTCTCCAATAGAGAATCCGCTTCAATTGAGAAAAATTAGAAAAACAGTAGCTAGAATAGCTACGGAGTTAACAAATAGAGAATTACAATCTCGATAGTTTAGAGATATAAACAAAGATAAAGATGGCAATAAGAAATCTTAGAAAGGAACGTATTGGGATTGTATCCAGTAATAAAATGGATAAGTCTATTGTGGTTTCTAGAGTAAAACGTGTAAAACACCCAATGTATGGGAAGTTTGTTTTGAATACGACAAAATATGTTGTACACGACGAAAAAAATGAATGCAATGAAGGTGATAAAGTGCGAATAATGGAGACACGTCCTTTGAGCAAATCAAAAAGATGGAGATTAGTAGAAATTATTGAAAGAGCTAAATAATTATGTTACAACAAGAATCAAGATTAAAAGTAGCAGATAACACAGGAGCTAAAGAAGTGCTTGTTATCAGAGTCCTTGGAGGAACCAAAAAACGATATGCATCAATCGGAGATCAGATTGTTGTAACTATTAAAGAAGCAACTCCAAATGGAACTGTTAAAAAAGGACAGATATCAAAAGCTGTAGTTATTCGAACCAAAAAAGAGATTAGAAGAAAAGACGGTTCGTATATCAGGTTTGATGATAATGCATGTGTTCTTCTAGAGTCAGAAACAGGTGAGATGAAAGGAACACGTGTTTTCGGACCTGTAGCTAGAGAATTAAGAGATAAGAAATTTATGAAGATTGTATCACTAGCCCCAGAGGTACTTTAATAAATTAGAGAAATGACAAAAATTAAAATAAAAACAGGAGATACCGTAAGAGTTATAGCCGGAGAACACAAAGGTGAGGAGGGTAAAATCGTAAAGATGTTACTCGCTAAAAAGCGCGCTATTGTAGAAGGTGTAAATATGGTTTCGAAGCATAGAAAACCAAGTGCTACAAACCCACAAGGAGGAATTGAAAAAATGGAAGCACCCGTTCATATATCTAACTTAATGTTGATAGAGAATGGAAAAACTGTTAAAGTGGGCTTTAGAATGGAAGACGGTAAAAAAATTAGATTTTCAAGAAAATCTAAAAAATCGATATAAAGATGAGTTATATACCAAGATTAAAAAACGAATACAAGGATAAAATAGTACAAGAACTATTTGAGGAGTTTGGATATAAGAGTGTTATGCAAGTTCCCAAACTACAAAAAATTGTAGTGAGTAAGGGAGTTGGAGCAGCCACTGCTGACAAAAAACTTATTGACCATGCTGTTGATGAGTTAACCTTGATTACCGGTCAAAAACCCGTGGTGACAATTTCTAAAAAAGACGTTGCAACCTTTAAATTAAGAAAGGGAATGCCAATCGGAACTATGGTTACCTTGCGAGGAGAGCGGATGTATGAATTTTTAGACAGACTAGTAACTGTTTCTTTGCCTCGTGTACGCGATTTTCAAGGAATAAAAACAAGCGGTTTCGACGGTAGAGGTAATTACACTTTGGGAATAACAGAGCAAATTATTTATCCCGAAATTAGTATTGATAAAATCAATAAAATTAGTGGTATGGACATTACTTTTGTAACTTCTGCAAAAACAGATAAGGAAGCGATGTCATTATTAAAAGCATTGGGATTACCCTTTAAAAAATAAGTAGTATGGCCAAAGAATCAATGAAAGCCCGAGAGGTGAAAAGACAAAAATTAGTAGCTAAATATGCTGCTAAACGAAAAGCATTAAAAGAGGAAGGTGACTATGAAGCCTTACAAAGAATTCCGAAAAATGCTTCTCCGGTTCGTCTGCACAATAGGTGTAAGATTACAGGTAGACCAAAAGGGTATATCAGACAATTTGGAATTTCTCGTGTAACATTCAGAGAGATGGCAAATCAAGGTCTAATACCCGGAGTAAAAAAAGCAAGTTGGTAATAAAAAAAATAGAATTTAGATTTACAATTTTAATTCATTCGTAAATTTTAGATCGCAAATCGAATAAATAATAAATAATGATAACAGATCCAATATCAGATTATTTAACTAGAGTAAGAAATGCATTTAGTGCAGGGCACAGAGTGGTAGAGATACCGGCTTCAAACCTAAAAAAAGAAATCACTAAAATCTTATTTGAACAAGGTTATATTTTGAGTTATAAATTTCTTGAAGATGATAAACAAGGAATTGTAAAAATAGCTTTAAAGTATAATAAGTTAACGAAAGCTCCCGTAATTAAGAAGTTACAAAGAGTCAGTACACCGGGTTTACGTAAGTACGTAAGTGCCAAAGATATGCCAAGAGTACTAAACGGATTAGGAATTGCAATAGTGTCAACCTCCCAAGGAGTGATGACCAATAAAAAAGCAAAAGAGGAGAATATAGGTGGCGAAGTTTTATGCTACGTTTATTAATTAAGAATACTAAAGTAAGATGTCAAGAATAGGAAATAGCCCAGTTAAGATACCTGAAGGGACTACTGTCGAAGTTAAAGACAAGGTGGTGACTGTAAAAGGTAAATTAGGGGAACTCTCGCAAGAGATCAAAGATGTAAGTATAAACATAGAAGACGGTGTGATAAAGTTGAGCAGGGATACAGACAGTAAACCTAATAGAGCAAAACACGGACTGTATAGAGCTTTAATCAGCAACATGATTGAAGGTGTTACAAAAGGCTTTTCAAAAGAATTAGAACTAGTTGGAGTAGGTTACAGAGCGAAACATCAAGGGCAAAGATTAGATTTAGCATTAGGTTTTTCTCACAGTATTGTTCTAGAAATTGCTCCGGAAGTAAAACTTGAAACAGTATCTGATAAAGGTAAAAACCCGATAATAAAATTATTCTCACACGATAAACAATTAGTGGGGCAAGTAGCGGCTAAGATTCGTTCTTTCCGTAAACCGGAACCTTACAAAGGAAAAGGAGTGAGATTTGTAGGAGAAATAGTACGAAGAAAAGCAGGGAAAACAGCATAAAACATTTTTTAGAATTATGGGATTAACAAAGTTAGAAAGAAGACTAAGAATTAAACAACGTATTCGAAAAGTTGTTTCAGGAACCGCTGAAAAACCAAGATTGAGTGTTTTCCGCAGCAATAAAGAAATGTATGCTCAAATGATTGATGATGTTAATGGTACTACATTATTGGCTGCGTCATCGCGTGATAAAGCAGTAAAAGCAAAAGGAAAAATGGAAGGAGCTGCGGCAGTTGGTAAAGTGTTGGCAGAAAAAGCAAGTAAAGCCGGGATTAAAACCTGTTCTTTTGATAGAAATGGGTATTTGTATCACGGAAGAATTAAAGCGCTTGCAGAAGCAGCGAGAAAAGAAGGTTTAAAATTTTAAGATAAAAGTATGTATCATAAGTATAGTAATGTAGAATATGTAAAACCAAGTGGTTTAGAATTACAAGATCACTTAGTAGCAGTACAAAGAGTTACCAAGGTAACAAAAGGAGGTAGAACCTTCGGTTTTTCTGCAATTGTAGTAGTAGGTGACGGTGAGAGTATTGTTGGGCATGGTCTCGGTAAATCAAAAGATGTAGCAACATCTATTGCCAAGGGAATTGAAAATGCAAAGAAAAATTTGGTACGTATTCCTATCACAAAAAGAACATTGCCACATGAGCAAAAAGGAAAATACGGAGGTGCAAAAGTGTTTTTAAAACCGGCATCAGAAGGTACCGGAGTTATAGCAGGGGGACCTGTACGTGCGGTTTTAGAGTCTGTTGGAGTTCACAATGTCCTCTCAAAATCACAAGGCTCGTCAAATCCACACAATGTAGTGAAAGCTACTTTTGATGCATTATTACGTTTGAGAAGTCCGGAAATGGTTGCGAAAGAACGTGGCATATCTGTCGATAAAGTTTTTAAAGGATAAAAGATATAGAAAATGGGTAAGATATTAGTAAAACAAATAAGAAGTAAAATAAGAAGACCAATTAACCAAAAACGCACGCTTGAAGCATTAGGATTGCGTAAAATAAATCATGAAGTAGAACACGAAGCTACTCCTCAGATTTTAGGAATGGTCAACAAAGTAAAACATTTAGTTTCTGTAAAAGAAATTTAAAAAGAGAAAAACGGATGGAATTACACAATTTAAAACCAGCAAAAGGTTCTACACGTACAAATAAACGACTAGGTAGAGGAGAAGGATCAGGAAAAGGCGGTACCGCTTCAAGAGGTCATAATGGGCAAAAATCTCGTTCAGGATATTCAAGAAAAATTGGATTTGAAGGAGGTCAAATGC
>JAOZTK010000024.1:10627-20326 GCA_029942185.1 Flavobacteriaceae bacterium | reverse complement strand
CACTTATAGCAATTACTTTTTTTTGGTTACTACACAGTTTGTTTATTAGGAAAAAATAATTATTGATGCTACATTTTTAATATTAATTATTAAAATTTAAAAATGGAAAAATCAACCAAGATAATACATTGGACACCCCGCATTATCTGTATTCTAGCTATACTTTTTGTAAGTATGTTTGCACTTGACTCCTTTGGAGCCCTGCTGTGCGAAGTCCCCTGACTTCGCACGCTCTTCTACCTGACTTCGCATCATCTCTGCAATATAAAACAAAGTGAGGCACTTCGGCATAGTAGCACGTTGTAATTAGTATTGTACGAAGTCGGGGACTTCGTACAGCGGGGTAAAACCTTTTAAATCACCGATAAGAAATAAATTATTTAACATAAAAAAATAAATGATATGAAATTAAAAAACAACCTACTGTATAGTTTAACCGTACTGTTTGTACTAGTAACCGTTCAAAGTTTTGCTCAGAAAAAATATACAATAGCAAGTTTGAGTTATATGGGTTCTTCCAATGCAAAATATCTTGAACCTGATACAGATGTAACATCTGATTGCGGATACCTGTCAGCAAATATAAGTTTACCTATTGTACTAAATAAAAAAACAGCTATTGTAACCGGAATAAGAGGAAACAACTGGACACTTGACTACAAACCAGAAGAAAACTGGCCTACAAGTTATTATTCGTTGGGTTTAACCTTAGGAGTTAATCATAAATTCTCTGATAAAAATTCACTTCTGTTTGTTATTCTTCCTAAGATGAATTCCGATTTTCAAAATTTAAACAGTGATGCATTTCAATTTGGTTTTCTTACTACTTATTCCATTCATAAAAATGAGAATTTCCTTTGGAAATTAGGAATGTATTATAATTCAGAATCCTACGGCGCTTTTGTTGTTCCCATTTTTGGTCTCGATTGGGATTTAAACGATAAACTTAACTTCAAAGGTAATCTGCCTATTTATGGGAATCTTAATTATCAGTTAAATGAACGACTTTCCTCGGGATTAGGTTATGTGGCGCTAGTGTCAAGTTATAATTTTTCACATCTTAATAATGATTATTATACATCACGTTTTGCCATCGAGCCTTATCTTTATGCTGATGTAAAATTGTTCAAAAACACATATTTCAACGTAAAAGCCGGATATGCAATCAGTAGAAAATATCCAATCTATGATAAAGATGATAAGATCGACTGGCAGCTATCATTTATTAAATTTGGAGATGATAGAGAGCAACTTAACTCGGTTATTGATAGTGGCGTCTTTTTCGAATTTGGCCTTGCTTATAAAATTGATATCGTAGAGGATTAAAACTACCATACAAATTATCTCTTGCAAAGTCTTTGCATGCTACTTCTCATCGCTTTAATAGAATTGTAACAAATTCGTACCTTGCTCGTCATAATAATAGATTGGATTGTGTAAAATCCGAAAATTTATAATAGGTATGACCCAACAGGCATTTTTAAATACAGTGATGCCCTTTAAAGATAAGGTATTTCGATTGGCAAAACGATTGCTTATATCACATGATGAAGCAGAAGATGCCACACAAGAGTTGTATTTGAAATTATGGAAAAATAAAAACAGATTAGCCGGTTATAAAAATGTAGAGTCGTATGCAATGACCATGATCAAGAATTATTGTTTAGACCGTTTAAAATCCAAACAAGCCGGTAATTTGAGTTTGGTTCATAGCAACTATAAAGATACGAATAGCAACTTGCAAAAACAGATAGAATTGCAGGATAGCATTCAAAAAATACATCAGTTCATAAATCAATTACCCGAACAACAACGAATGGTGATACAGCTAAGAGATATAGAAGATTATGAATTTGATGAAATTGAAAAAATGCTACAGATGAAGGCAACCGCCGTCAGAGTAGCACTGTCAAGAGCGAGAAAAACAATTAGAGAAAAATTAAAAAAACAACATGCATACCAACTTGGATAACATAGAAAAATTACTGAACAAATACTTAGAAGCAAAAACGACTTTGCAAGAGGAAGCCCTATTGAAAGACTATTTTACCGGCGATAAAGTGGCACCACATTTGCAAGAGTATAAATATATGTTTCAGTATTTTAAAGCGAGTAAAAAAGAAAGCTTTACCCCAAACATTCGTTTAGAAACAAAAACACGGAAACGTAAATGGATGGGTATCGCAGCTAGTTTTGCAATTTTAGCAAGTGTATTTATTTTTAATAAGTATCAAAGCAATCAAGCGACTCAAAAAGCCTTTGCAGATACTCAAAATGCACTGCAACTAATTGCAAATCAGATGAACAAAGGAAATAATGCCATTGGGCAATTGAACACTTTTAACGAAACAAAGTACAAAATATTTAAATAAACGTGTAATGATTGCACCGCTATTTAAGAGTAAGAAAATTTAAAAACAATTTATAAAACAAAAAAAATGAGAAAATTAATTCTATCCACAATAATAATTGCATTTAGCTTTATCAGCTATGCACAGAACAATTCAATCTTTGATAAATTCGAAGATTATGACGATGTTACCACTGTAGTTGTCACTCAAAAAGCATTTCAAATGTTGAAAAAGATCTCCAATGACTCAAAAGAGGGAAGAGAATTTAATGCTTTGGTAAGTGGTCTAAAAGATTTAAAAGTATTTACTACAGACAATGCAAAAATTGCAAAAGAAATGCAAGCTACTTTTACCAAGCATATTAAAAACGCTAAATTATCTGAGTTAATGCGCGTAAAAGACAAGGATGCAAACGTAAAAATTTATATACGAGAAGGAAAAGATGACGATCATGTAAGTGAATTTTTAATGTTGGTTGACGAAATGGCTGTCAGTGCACATAAAGGGAGAAATCCGGAAGTTGTAATAATTTCATTATCAGGCAATATCGACCTAAAAAACATCTCCAAGCTCACCAAAGAGATGAATATCTCAGGTGGAAAACACTTAAAAAAAGCTGAAAAGTAATACAATACGGCTTTCGAAACAAGACTTGTATGGTATTGACAACTGTACAAGTCTTAATTCTTTGGGGGCTTTTGCAAGGACACTTGCTTTGTGTAAAGCCTACCGTAAAATGTAACAAATAACATATTACAATTTATTATTCAAAATGAAACTACATATATTATCACTTTTGATTTTATTGATAAGTCTTACTTATAGTTGTAACAACGAAAAAAGCTTACAACAATTTATCGTTGCTCAACAAGAAAAACAAGACATAGTCTCTTTTGATCTATCTTCAAGTTTACTTGCAGGAGTCGAAGAACTTAAAAATGAGAAAGATATTGAAATCTTAAAGAGTTTAAAAAAGATAAATATCTTGGCTTATCAAATAAAAGAAGCCGGCTACATTCGTTATAATGCAGAAAAACAACAAATTAACGCAATTCTAAAGCAAGATAAATACAGCGAATTGATGCGTTATGGCAAAGGCTCAAAAGGCGCAAAAATCTATTTAGAAGGTGATGAAGATGCAATTGATGAACTCATTCTCTTTGCCAACGACGACAAATTGGGTTGGCTTATAATAAGAATATTGGGAAAGAATATGCAGCCTGCCAAAATTATGCAGCTCATTCAAAAAGTTGACTTTGATAAAACTGATTTTGATTTATCTCAATTAAAAACTCTTTTGAGCCAAACTCAGTAAATTTTAACAATTCCTTTTTATATTAAATATGTAGTTTAGCAATCTGTATTTAGGTGTACTTAAATTTGTTTTCACCTTTAAAATCAGCTATTTATATAAATTAGTTTGTGTATTCTTATATAATTTAATTAGAATGAAAAAAATCTGTATATTATTGGCATTGTTTCTCAGCATTTCCTTAATCGGACAAGAAACGAAAACCTCCCTAAAGACCTATAGAGGTGAAAAAACAAAAATCCACGACTTGGTGCACACCAAACTCAGCGTAGATTTTGATTTTTCCCAACTTAAAATGAACGGGGAAGCCTGGATTATCGCTAAACCTCATTTTTATCCGACGCAAAATTTAACACTGGATGCGAAAGCCATGTTGATTCATGAAGTCAAAATGGGAAATAAAAATTTGGACTACAATTATGATGGAAAAGAAGTCATTATTAATTTAGAGAAAACCTATACACGTGGAGAAGAATTTGAAGTATATATTAAATACACTGCCAGACCTGAGGAAGTGGAACAAGCAGGAAGTCAGGCAATTTCAGATGCAAAAGGACTTTATTTTATAGATCCTATGGATACAGATCCTGATAAACCCACACAGATATGGACACAAGGCGAAACGGAATCTAATAGTTGTTGGTTTCCAACAATTGATAGTCCCAATCAAAAAACAACACAAGAAATATACATTCGTGTTCCTGATAAATACACGACACTTTCAAATGGACTCTTAATCGCTCAGGTCAACAATACAGATGGTACGCGAACAGACCATTGGAAAATGACACAAGCACATGCGCCCTATTTATTTTTTATGGGAATAGGCGAGTACAGCATTGTAAAAGATAGTTGGAACAATATTGCGGTTAACTACTATGTGGAACCGGACTACAAAGATGAAGCGCAGGCAATTTTTGGAAATACACCCGAAATGATTCAGTTTTTTTCTGAAAAATTTGGTGTAAACTATCCTTGGGAGAAATACAGCCAAATTGTGGTACGAGATTTTGTCAGTGGAGCTATGGAAAACACAACTACCACTTTACACGGTGAAATGGCTTATCAACAAAAAGGACAACTCATTGATGAAAACACTTGGGAAGACGTTATTTCACACGAATTATCACACCATTGGTTCGGCGACTTAGTTACCACTGAAAGCTGGAGTAACATTACTGTAAATGAGTCATTTGCCACTTATAGCGAATATTTATGGCGCGAGTATAAATACGGAAAAGATCATGCAGATGCCCATCTTTTTGAGGATAAAACCCAATACATATCAGGAGGAAATTACGATAAAAAATTAGTGCGTTTTCACTATGCTGACCGGGAAGATGTTTTTGATGGTGTCAGTTATCAAAAGGGAGCAAACATTCTTCACATGCTTCGGAAATATATAGGAGATGAAGCTTTTTTCACCGGATTAAAGCTTTATTTAACCAAACATCAATTTAAATCGGCTGAAGCACATCAATTACGTATCGCATTAGAGGAAGTGAGCGGTAAAGATCTAAATCCTTTCTTTAATCAGTGGTATTATGAGAATGGGCATCCTAAATTGCACATTTCTTATGAGTACAAGGATTTATTGAATAAAGTTAATGTTACGATAAAACAAGCGGATAAGGTATTTAGTTTTCCACTCGCAATTGATATATACGAAAGTGATGTACTTGCAAATCATGTTGTGAATGTTACTGAAAAAGAGCAGACTTTTAGCTTTAATTATACAAAACGTCCTGATTTTATCAATATAAATGCCGATCATATTTTGTTGTGTGAAATAACAGATCCTTATAAAACATTGGATAATTACATTTTTCAATACAATAACGCAGGTCATTATATGGATAGGAGGAATGCCATTCTTGAAATAGCTAAAAATCAGGATAATGAACTCGCTTTTAAAACCTTAACAAAGGCATTAAATGATCCGTATTTTGAATTGCGGATTCTAGCTTTAGAAAAAATTAATTTAGCTGGTAAATATAAAAAGAAAGAGGCCATTAAAGTAATAGAACAATTAGCAACCACAGATACTAAAACTAAAGTACAAGGAATCGCTGTGGGAATTTTAGGAAAACTGATTGATGCTATTTATAAACCTGTGTTTTTACGAGGTATGGCAAGTGATTCTTATTCTGTAAAAGGAAATGCAACCATTGCCATGTACGATCTTGACAAAACAGTTGCGCTTGAAGCTATGAGAAGTTTTGATAAAGATGCTAAAGAACACTTGGCTAGCTTATTAACAAGAATATATATTAAAGAAAATGATGAGTCTCAAATGCCTTTTATTGCAAAAAATCTTCTAGCTACTATGTTTGTTGAAAATTTTTCACAATATCATAAAGATAATTTTGACAAAACATTTGCTTGGATATCCGGTAGCAATAATAGCACAGCAGTTCAAAACCTGGTATCGGATCTTGTTTCAAAAGGAAAGCAATATAAAAAATACGGTGTAGATCAAATGGCATTAGGTCTGCTACGTCAAATTGTAATGATTCAGGAAGAATCAAATAATTCAAAAAAAATACAACTGAAACTTATTGCTAAACAAGGGATAGCTGAGTTACTGGACTAATTTTTGCTACTCATTATAAAACTCAGGAATTATCATACACCTTAAAACTACCATCTTTGTAAACTAAAAGGATCTTTTCAACCGTATTATTCACTTGATTGGCAACTTTAGGGTCCAAAATTGGCTGTTTCCCCCCAAATTCACGCTTTTTAGCACCTAATTCTTGCTCAAATAGAGTAGGGGCAGAGGAGTTGTCTACTTGTTCACCTGTATCAGAATCCAGGACTCCATCACCTTTAACAAGCCATTCAAAACGTACTTTTTGATAATTATCTAATATTTTAATGATAAAATCCAAACTTGGATTATTTCGCCCGGATAGAAGATGCGAAATACTGGAACGTTGTACACTGATTTTATCAGCGAGTGTAGCAGCAGATATTTCATAATAAAACATCAACTCCTGTAGTCTTTTTGCAAATTCCTCCTTGTTCAACATTGTAAATTATTATTTCAGTTACATTTGTAATATCTGTTTACAAATATACAAATATTTCTATTAATCAGTTTAAATACATGTCAAATATATTGAATTAAAACTTTATATGCGTCTATGTATATAATTGGTATTGTGCATTATATGAATTGTAGATTGATTTTTCTTATACTGCTACTTTCAAGATGTTACACACACTTGCTAATTGGGTATTTTCAATAACATTTGTAACCATATTAAAACAAATCCTTGTTTACATTTGTAAATACAAAAGAGTTTACATTTGTAAAACTTTAATCGTTCTTAAATGTCGTTAGAAAATAAATTTAGCCTTTACAGGGAAAAAAGATTATCCGGTTTATGGATTCATTACAATCTCATAAAACCCCTTTTGAGTAATTTGCCTAAAAATATTTTTAAAACTTCTATTGCAGACTATTCGGAAAATGAAACGCCTATTCATAAAATTGAAGTTGGTACGGGTTCCATCAAAATATTATTTTGGTCTCAAATGCATGGAGATGAAAGTACGGCTACTAAGAGTATATTTGATATATTTAATTTTATACAAGCAGAGGGCAGTAGTTATAAGCCTTTAATTGAGCTGCTAACTAAATGCACCTTGGTTTTTATTCCCATGCTAAATCCTGATGGAGCTTTAGCTTACACACGTGAAAATGCAAAGAAGATTGATTTGAATAGGGATGCTATAAAACAAAAAAGCAAAGAAAGTCGCTTATTGTATAGCATTGTTAAGGATTTCAAACCAAATTTTGCCTTTAACTTACACGATCAAACGAGTTATTACAATGTAGCAAATACTGATAAAGTGGCGACACTTTCCTTTTTATCACCTGCCGCTGATGCAACTCAAAAGCTTACGGACAGTAGGAAAAAGGCAATGTCAATCATAGTAAAAATGCACCAATCGCTTCAGAATTACATTCCCAATCAGATTGGACGTTACAGCGATACCTTTTGTAAATCTTGTTTCGGGGATACGATACAAATGATGAATTTTCCAACTATTCTTATTGAATCTGGTTATTATCCGGGAGATTACCATCGAGAAAAAACCAGAGAATTTCACTTTATAGCACTTATGAGTGCTTTATTTGCCATAGCATCTGAAAAATTACCTACATATAAAGCTTATTTTGAAATTCCACTAAACGAAAAACTCTTTTACGATACACGTTTTGACAATAGCATTCATAACAATATAAAGACATCGTTAGCCGTTAGATATATCTACGAAATAAAAAATGGCAAATTAGTTAAGAAAATAGATTCGAGTGAAACTATTTTTGGAGATTCACTTAAAGGAAAGCTATTCCACCGTATTATTAACGCGAACACTAAGGATAATTTAGATATTTCTTAGTAATTATTTAAAATATACTCCTAATACTTGAATAATATGTATTATATTTGTATTTTATTAGTATAATATTAACAAATACCAAAAAAATGAAAAAATTTATAATGGATGAGGTTGATCATCAAATCTTAGATACATTAATTGAGAATGCTAGAACTCCCTTTACCGATATTGCTAAAAAATTGAATGTCTCCGCCGGTACGATTCATGTTCGCGTCAAGAAAATGGAAGAAGAAGGAGTCATCAAAGGTTCGACACTAACTGTTGATTATCAAAAAATGGGCTATGCATTTATTGCTCATATAGGTATTTATTTAGAAAAAACTTCGATGACCAAAAAGGTTATTGAAAATTTGAGAAGTATTCCTTTTATCACAATTGCATATATCACCGCCGGAAAGTACAATATTTTCTGTAAAATTAGAGCAAAAAACACGAACCACGCTAAGGAAATAATTTTCCAAATTGATGAAATCGCCGGTATTTATCGTACAGAAACTATGATCTCACTCGAAGAGAGTATCAATGATAAAAAGCGTTTAATGCATTTTATTTTTGGTGAAATTTAAATTCTTGCAAATCACTACTTTATTTAATCAACGTATCAATTTTTCGGAAATAAGTATTTAAAATATGTTTAAATTTCGTTTAGAAAACATTGACAGCTTTTGGGAAATTTTAGGCTTTATTATACTAGTCATTATAGTTACCTGGTTAGCTTCGCGGTTCATACGCTATATATTTCTAAAAATTATTACGAATAAAAAGCGAGAAACAAACAAAACGGTTTTACTTTTTATGCGTAGTTCTGTAAAAATGGTTTTAGGAATCCTAGCGATTTTCTATATTATCTATTCAGTACCGATCCTACGAAAAAAAGCAATTTATATTATTTCGGGTGCAGGAGTTTTTGTTGCAGTACTCGGGTATGTAGCTCAATCTGCTTTGAGCAATTTAGTTTCCGGATTGTTTATTGTTGCGTTTAAACCCTTTAGAGTGGGGGATTACATCAAGCTGGACGATAGGCGATTGGGGATTGTTGAGGACATAACCATGCGACATACAATTATTAAGAATTTTGAGAACAAGCGTTTAATTATTCCAAATTCCTTAATAAGTACTGAATCCATTCTAAACAATTCCATAGAAGATTCACAAATATTATCCTTTAACGATTATATTTTGGGAATGTATGCAGACATTGATTTAGTACGAAAAATTATAACAGAAGAAGCAGCTTATCTACCTAATATTATTGATAAACGTACACCTCAGGAGATTAAGGCAAATATACCCATTATCAATGTTCGCGTTGTTGATCTTGAAAAATCGGTCATTCATGTACGTGCGTATGTTTGGATTGAAGGACCTGAAAATGAATTTACAAATAAAAGCATTCTAAGAGAGGCTGTTTTAAAACGATTTATCAAAGAAGCTGTTCCATTACCAATACCTTTACGTAAAATACAACCGGAAGGAGTGTAGTAGTGATGATCTTACTATAACGCAAGCAAACCACCAATATTCACACTTTTAAAACATCCTATTTAACATAATATATATTATAGTTGTTTTTGTCAGTAATTTCTGTATAGCCTTTTTAGGCTATTTGACATAATTGCAGTT
>JAOZTK010000024.1:5072-10527 GCA_029942185.1 Flavobacteriaceae bacterium | reverse complement strand
AATTATGTTAAAGGAAATCACGACTTCGTAAGAACCTAATCATATTATTGTATAATTGTCTTTCAAGAAAAACACCCACACGATAATTATAGTTACCAACCATACCATCTTCTTATTTCTTTTCATATTCTATGCAATTTGCTCTTTGTTTCAACATTCTTATAAATACGATATTCCATAGCAATATCAATATTTTTTCAAATATGCGAATTATAGGAACTTTAGTCATCACAAATTATGTACGACATAATTTTGAAAGTCCTGTGGACTTTTGAAATTGTGGGCGAGCTGACGCGGATGAGCTACCAGCCACTATTGCTTGGCAACCGCCAAAAAAAGCTGTGTCATTCTGAACTTGTTTCAGAATCTGTCCAATAATCGTGTATCACCACAAAAAGTTTCTGATGTTACGCCTTTAAGTGCCGCAAGAGTATAAATTTTTGCTTTCGCTATTTCCAACGCTGTAAAAATTCTATACACTTACAACTACTTCCTTACAATTCAACTTTTCTTTTGATTATTGCTTCTATTTAACATAATGTTAAATAATCAGCTCTCTTATTGTTTCCTTTTATCTTTTTTTCCTAAAAAAAAGAAAGAAAAAAGTAGGTCTGAATGATGCTCAACCACTACAACATTTTTCAAAAAGAAAATCTAAGAAAAGTGCTAGATTGCCTATGTTTGTTGCGATTTTTGAAAACACCACTTCTCTCCTACTTGACTCAAGAAAAGGAAAATATTCCATTGTATTTCGACAATCTAAACGTAAACGCTTTTCTTGATTTTCTAAATTTAAAAAATGTTGTTTTCCCAACGCTTGCCCGCCATTCAGACTTGCCTGCGCTTTTGGCTTTGTTTTTAATAAGAAAATTATAACTTTTCACCCAAATGTAGCGTAACGCAATTCACGAACTCCCTTAAAGAATAATAAAAAAATCGTGAGTAAAGCAAAATAACATAAGTACATTATAATGTAAAAATGTATTATATAATCTACGTTATATATGACATAATTTCAAAAGTTCAGTGGACTTTTGAAATTGTGGGCGAGGCGAAGCGAGGTGTTATAAATGATTTTTGTGAAAAGCAATTCTAATTTTCAATGATAATCAAACCAAGTGGTAAATCAGAGTCAAGAATAGTTTCAATTTTAGGAATAAACTCTAAGACTGTTGAGTAAAGTGAATTTCTCGCATCTAAGACAATTAAACTAACTCCAAAGTTTTCTAATTTTTGTTGATGACTCATGTTTTTATCTAAACTTAGTAAAACTGTAAAACCTTTTACTTTCATGCGTTTTAATAGATCACCATTTTTAATACCATTCCATCCCATATCTGGAACTGTAAGTACTTCGTGATTATCACTAAATCTATACTTTAGTTTACGGGGAATATTTTCATCAAGCAATACTTTCATATTTAAGCAACTGTCTCTAATTCAATTAAATAGTTTGAAAATAAACTTACAATACGGTGTGGCATTGATTTATTAACTGAAGGATAATTATCTAAAAAATCTTGAATACTTTCACCACCATTGATATAATCAAATAATATCTTAACAGGTACACGTGTGTTTTTAAAAACAGGTGTTCCTCCAAGTATTTCTGGAGATACAGTAATATACTTATTTAGAGCTTTTTTTAAATTCATGATATACAAATTTACATATTTTTAAATAAATCTTAAAGAAATATGTTTTTTTTTGTTATTACCCACTCCACACACATTTTGCGCCTCACTTCCCCCCTCTTGGCAAAAAGAGTGTTTACTCGCTTACACTCTATTTTAGAAATAGGATTATAGACATTCTGTTTGACATAATGTCTTAAAGCTATAATTATTTAGCTTTTGGCATAGGTCCTCGTAAATGAATAATCAAACCATTAAGGAAGTTTCTTAATATTTGATCACCACAGACTACATACTTAGGGTGATTTTCATTTCTAAAAAAAGCACCTAATTCACTTTTTGAAACCTTAAAATCAACCAAAGCTAAGATAGCTACAATTTCATCATCACGTAATTTATGAGCTATGCGTAGCTTTTTAAAGATATCGTTGTTGGTTAATCCCATAGCTATCTGTTATAAAGTAATTTCTTCAAATTTAATTCCTAATTCTTTTTGAATACCATAAATCTGTTGTAGTTCTGTAGGTAATATTAAGGCAATAGAATTTCCTTTTTTACCAACTCTTGCAGTTCTACCACTACGATGTGTGTAATACTCTAATTTTTCAGGTAGTTGATGGTGAATCACAAAACTGAGGTCTTTTACATCAATTCCTCTGGCAGAAACATCTGTTGAAACTAAGAACTGAAGTTTTTCATTCTTAAAGGCACGCATAACCTTATCACGATCTTTTTGTTGCATATCACCTTCTAAAGCACCGACAGAAAAACCTTCTTCTTGTAACTCACTTGCCAGTTTTTGAGCGCCTAATTTCGTTCTGCTAAATATAATACCTCGCTCCGCTCCTCTTTGATCTAAATATTGAGTGATGTTTGTCAGTTTGTTTTTAACAGATGTAAGCATATATTGATGCACAATATTCTTATTAATTTTAGATTCTTTATCTACATCAATACGTAAGGCTTTATCTGACATATAGGTTTTGATAATACGAACGATCTCATCTGGCATTGTAGCAGAAAACAACCATGTATTCTTTTCTCCTTTGGTGTACTTTAAAATGCTGTTTAGTTCTTGTTTAAAGCCCATGCTTAACATTTCGTCGGCTTCATCAAGAACCAAAGTTGTGATGTTTCTTAAGTCGATGGATCTTCGTTCAATCAAGTCGAGTAATCTTCCAGGGGTCGCAACAATTATATGTGTAGGTCTTTGTAGTCTAGCTATCTGTTTATCAATCTTTTCACCACCAAAAACAGCTTCTACAAAAATCTTTTGGTCAGCGTACTTTGTAAACTTAAAAAGTTGTTTTTTTATTTGTTGTGCCAATTCTCTTGTGGGTGCTAATATTAAAGATTGAACTAAAGCTTTATTTGCATCAATTCCATCTAATATCGGTAGCCCATAAGCAGCTGTTTTCCCAGTTCCTGTCTGAGATAAACCAATAAAATCAGTTCTGGATTGTAGTAATATAGGTATGGATTTTTCTTGTATTTCAGTAGGTGTTTTTATATGCATTTCGTTTAATGCCTTATTATAACTTTTACTAATACCTAAATCCTTGAATGTTGTCATAATTTATATTTGTTGGGGTGCAAATGTATGTTAAAAACTATAATGCAAGGTTATAATGTAAAAAAACTATCATTCTGAATGCAGTGAAGAATCTTACTCTAATCAATTAGGGAAGCCTGCAAATTGTCTAATTTAAATATTTATAGTATTATTTAAAAATATTTTTACAAGACAAATCATTAATACTTCCTACACCTCCTACGATTGTTTTCCCATAAGAAGACCCGTTATATAGTTGTTTAAAGGTTAAATTCCAGTATTTACAATAGCCTTCATCGGTTTTAAATGCAGCAGCAGCAGGAATACTTCTGTATAGTATTTTTCCATTTACCGGATGCTTGTGTATTTTCCAACTGCTTCCGGTAATAACTACTCGTTGTACTTTTTTGTTTTTTTCCCATCCTTCATTATGTAAAGCCGATTTCATAGAATTTGCCAAACCCGAATTATTCATCTTAGCTTTTGGCATATAAACTTTCGACAAACTTTTTTCTCTATAGGTAATAGCGTAGGCAGCTAATTTATCCTGCCCCGTACTACAATCCAGTTTAAATGCACCATCTGCTAAATGAATTAGGGCACTTGTACCCGGTTGCACAGCATCTAAAGAGAATTTTATTGTATGATTTCTAGGAGAAATAGCAGCTAATTTTTGAGCATATTTAACCGGTCCACTGTGTTTATTTGTAGCTGGATCAGGAATGATTTCCATAAATGAATAAGTAGCTCCTTTTTGCAAACTGGCATAATCCATACCAAACGTATGACTTGTTTTTTTTGAGCCATCTACAAATAGACTTACGGTAACATTAATTCCGTTTGTTGATTTGGTTAAGGCCTTAAAACTACCTTTTAAATAAGCCATTGCATAAATATAATCGCCTGCTTTATATGTGGTTTTTATAGTTGATTTATTTTCTGCTTTAATACGAGGCTTTTTATTGAAAAATACTATTTTCCCTGCATTCTCTTTATGCAAATCGCTTGTGTAAATCTTTGCAAAAACGGCACCACCAACTTTACCAAGTGTTGTTTTTGCATCTTTATTAAGGGTTTTAATGGCTGTATCATCCGGTAATACTAATAGTGCTGCATCACTTAATTGTTTTGCTTGCTCAGCATATTTTATAGCATCTTGAGCATTTGTTGTTTTGTTTTCGTAAGCAGCTTCAATCAATCCATTAATTACATTTTCTAAAGTTTGATTGTAATATGATTTATAGGCTGTAGCAAATTCTTTTACGGTTTGTACCTTATAAGCAAAACTATGACCTTTAAATTTAGTGTCTCCTTCTTTTGTGATTCTCAATAAGTCAGGATAATTAATTTCTTTGGCTTGTTTTAAATAATTTGAAGTGTTGTAATAACTATGAACCCATCCTGCTCCACTTCCCAGTTTTTTGTCTATTAAATTTGTAAGCTTCCAGCTTTTATCTGTAAGTATTTTTTCAAAATCTGCTTTTGCCAAATTGGTTTCAGTTGCCTTACCTACATTAGCACTGTAAAAGGATTGGTAGTTTTTATACCTTGTTTTATAGTTATTTGCGTTAAAATTGGGGTCTCCTGATACTACATTTTCTAAATGAATTGGAACAACTTTAAGTAATGCTGCGTATCTCATCATCGTGCGTTCACTTCCCCAATCCGGACTGTTTTTAAGTGATTCTAGTTCGTCTAGTCTTTCAACTAGTGAATTAATATAATTTCTAGCAGGACTGCTATCAATGATTTCTTCTAAGGTAGCGACCTTTGTGCTTTTAATTACTTTAAAAGGGTATTTAGCCTGAATTGTAGAAGCATTGCTAAAAAATACTCTGACTTCATATTCACCTTCTGGCATCCCTTTAAAAGTCAAACTTCCGCTTGTTTTGCCATGCGTATATTTCCAATTGCCATAGTCTTTCACAGGAGCTGAAGGTTTAATTAGCGTTATCCAGTCTTCTTTATTTCCGGGTAATCCTGAAAAATTTACGATAATTTGTTCATTGACAATGTAGTTGTCTTTTGATGTTTTAACACTAATTTTATCTGTTTTTGTGTCAAAAGCGTAAACATGTTGATTTGTTAGAATAATTAAGACGCTTACAACTGCAATTAAAGTGATTTTTTTCATAATACTTTATATTTAGTTCTGATTATTTTAACGGCTAAGCCAATAAATTTTTATCTCGAATAATAAAAATCTTATAAATTTACTAATAAATTAGCAACTACTTATATTTAACTCAACAAATTATTATTTTATAAA
>JAOZTK010000024.1:0-4972 GCA_029942185.1 Flavobacteriaceae bacterium | reverse complement strand
TACTAATAAATTAGCAACTACTTATATTTAACTCAACAAATTATTATTTTATAAACCTGAGTTCGACTTATTAACAAAGAAAAAAATAAGCAAAAAAAGAAAGTTCATCACCATCGCCATCATCTTTTAAATTATTCTTTAAATAGAGCTTTCCAAACCTAAGGCGATATATCCCGATAATTATCGGGAGGTTTAACCTACCTGCCTACCTATCGGCAGGTAAACCGGCAGGTAGTTTCACGAAGGGTTTGCGTTGAAATTAATAATTGAATTCAATTTGATACACCGATGTCTCTGCCTTTGGACGTAGTTTATTTCACTATTATCTTACGAACTTCAACCCTATCCGCTTTTGTGAATCTGATAAAATAAACGCCCGTATCAAGTTCAGATACATCGATATATGTCCCGTTAAACTTCGGAATATTTCTTGTTATACTTCCCTTAACATCAATGATTTGAACTGCTGTTTCTTTTTCTATTCCCTTGACAAATAAATGATTTGAAACAGGATTAGGATATAGTTGTATCAAAGTGCTAAATTCGGGAGTTCCGACAGCGTGTTGAATTCCGGGGAATACTACATAGTCAATCCAAGCGCAGTCACTACCATTGGCTACACCTGTGTCTTTTTCATAAGCCCATTTTAGAGTGTGTTCTCCGACTGATAAAGCATGTGTGAATTGTGCCCAATCTTCTTCTCCGGACCAAGATTCTACTACCGCACCATCTACATAGAAACGCAAGAAATCATACGTGTTTTCAGAAGAAACTTTTCTGTAGAAAGATAAATCACCTGCAGATAATACATTTACTGTTATTTGTAAATTCGAAGAACTATTATTTCCAATTGCCCCTGAACGTGTTGAATAAGTTCCCTCATAGGCTTCATCAGTTGTAATAAACCAATCTGAATTTCCTGAATTTTCCCATTCAAATTCTGTAAAGTCACCTGTTTCAAAATCCTCAACCAATAAGCCTACACTAAGATTTAAATCATAATCATAATCAAAACTATTTCCATTAGATAAACAGTTGACATCGAGTATTCCTTCAATGACATGTGCTATTGGAGTTCCGGTACTTACACTAATATTAAAACTTGCTGTTTCTGTGGCTCCCGGAGCAATAGTTCCGAATGAAAGATTTCCTGAATTGATGGTAGTATAAGCGTTTGAAGTGCTATAAACTCCTGTCACATTCTCTGCATCATAAGCTCCTTGATTCGTTAAACCAACTACTACATCGACCGTTTCACCCGGATCTATTATACCATCATTATTTCCCGTAGGATCATCAATGTCAATAGCTCCCAATCCCATACCATAAGCAGTTGTAGCAAGTCCTTTAATACAGAAGTTACCTGTATTCTGGTATCCTGAAGGATCATCATAATCGTAGAAATCTTTCCAAACACCTGCTTCTTTATAGTAACTTTCTTCGGGATTTGCTGAAGAATCTACTATTGTTTTTGAACCACCACCCAATAATACAGGTACATCAGATGTTCTGTCATAAGGCATCCCTCCGGCTGAGAGTTCTAAATAAATATAGAACATATCTCCTTGTATCAATGAAACAGATGTTGCTAAATCAATCGTCTGAAAACCGCGATAAACTACATTCCCCGAAACACTGGCAAGTTCGTTTTCTAATACACCGCTATTATAATCATCATACACTTTTATGGTATAGTCTATATTATCGCCATCTACAAAAAAGCTAACAGCTCCCAAAGCATCACCTGATGTAGCTTCAAAAGCATTAAAGGCTTCTGTAGTACCCGGCATCGTATCTCTCCATCCATGATAGTCGTGATAATATACTTTGTCAAACTCATAAAATTCTACTTCAGAAAAAGATACAGCTCCCATATCAGGTTCACGACAAGCCCATTTATCATAATAAGAAATCCAAAAATAACCGTCATTACCCCATCCGGAACCCCAACTATTTTTAACAAGCCATGCACCGTCTAAAGGGGCTTGTGTACTCTTATTGTCATCCCATCCGATTATGGAAATAGAATGATTGGGTAACAATGAGTTTGTAGGTGGTTGATAATGAACAGTTCCGGATATAAAAGAACCATCATAACACATACATGTTGCCATTACGCCAACATCCATAATTTTTTGTTTAATAGCATCTATTCCAACCAAATTTTCGTCCATGGTAAACCATTCGACTGTACGTGGATAATATCTGTGATAACTTGCATCATCCCTTTCAGGTGGTGAGGAATAGGATTGACCGTCAATATCTCTTACAGCTCCTTCTGCTCGAGATAAATAGGCGGTTGAAACACGATAGTCTCCACCCATATGAACTTCTAAACCATTTCCTGTAGGTGGATCTAAATCTTCATTAAAAAACTCATTATATCCATTCCACCAATCTAAGTGGTACTCCGCAAGATTTGGTTCACCAGTTTCTCCTTGGTTTGTCCATGCTCCTGTCATAAGTAAATTTCCTTCTATAGCCGCCATTGTTCCGTGTGTCCAACAAGTTCCTCCCTGTTGATCTTTTACACTGGTTACATAGTTGTTACCATCATAATCACGTAGATCAAATGTTGCAGGAAATTGAGCTAAAAGACTGACACTAAATAATAAAGAAGTAAAAAGTAGTAGTATATTTTTCATAATTTAAGTTTCGTTATATACCAACGACAGAGGATTTTTAAAAGAATGTTTTAAGGTGCAAAGTTACGTTTCAAAAACTAAATTAATGTTGATATATATCATATTACAAAAGCATTTAAAGATACGATCAAAACGGTGCTACACGTATCACTGTACATAAATCAGGTTAATACTTTATCAAATTTAAAATCTTTACATTTTCTTTTTTTCAAAGTTTTAAATAACCGCTGTATTAAAATAAAATATTCTAAATTTACCAAAGTTTTTTTCATCCACTAAAATTTATAATATGCTTAAAATAGTTTTTAATTTTATCCTTGTTTTTATAGGTCTAGGACTTACAGCACAAGAAGTCATGACTCCTGAATTACTTATACAACTCAATAAAGTTTCGGGGAGAGGCATCACTTCAGATGCTGCAAATGTTGTCTACAGACTTTCCAAATATTCTATAGATAGCAACACAAAGACGAATACTTTCTATCAAATTCCGATAAAAGGTGGAACTCCTCATGAATTAAAAGACTATTCATCTCTTTTAAAAGACCGGAGTATTTCACCGGATGGTAAATATAAAATTTTAGTAAAAGATGTAAAACTTAAAAATATTACTGGACAAGATCATTATAAGGATGTCAATGATTCGGATGTAAAAATTTACGATGCGCTCAATTACCGTCATTGGGATACGTGGGAAGATGGTGCTTATAGCCATATTATGTACCGTTCTATAGATAATTCAAATACAGAAC
The DNA here is from genome assembly GCA_029942185.1 of Flavobacteriaceae bacterium. Taxonomy (GTDB): domain Bacteria; phylum Bacteroidota; class Bacteroidia; order Flavobacteriales; family Flavobacteriaceae; genus DQTL01. The sequence continues at coordinate 1,575 of JAOZTK010000024.1, read as the reverse complement.
TCATTGATATTATGAGTGATGAACCTTTTGATTGTCCTCAAAAACCCTTTGGAGGTTCAGCGGATTATTTGTGGAGCCCAGATAGTAAAAGGATACTCTATGTAGCAAAAAAATTGGTTGGCACAGCCTATACCCTATCCACAAATTCGGATATTTACGAATACCATTTAGAAACAAAAACGACAAAGAATCTTACAAAAAACAACAAGGGTTATGACACAAATCCCGCATTTTCAGTTAAAGGACAATTAGCATGGCTTCGTATGCGTCGTGATGGATATGAAGCAGATAAAAATGATATCATCTTACGAATTGAAGATAAAGACATAAACCTTACTGCTAATTGGGATGGTACTGTCAATAGCTTTATATGGGGAGCAAAAGGAAGAAAAATCTATTTTGTGGCTCCTGTTTTAGGGACCGTGCAATTATTTGAAATAGATGCTTCTTTTAATGCGCACAAAAACACAAAGCCCAGACAAATAACAAAAGGCCAATTTGATGTAAATAGAATTGTAGGTCAGGCGAAAAACACAATGATCGTGCATCGAAGAGATATGAACCACGCAGTCGAAATCTATACGGTAAAGTTATCTAATGGGAAAATGACTCAGTTAACACATGCAAATGATGCACTTTATAATTCTATTGAATTGGGTACTGTAGAAAAGCGAATGATTAAGACTACAGATGGAAAAAACATGTTGACTTGGGTAATTTATCCACCAAATTTTGATAAAAACAAGAAATACCCTACGCTGCTGTATTGTCAGGGTGGACCTCAAGGTGCTTTAAGTCAGTTCTACTCATTTAGATGGAATTTTCAACTGATGGCAGCAAACGACTATATAATTGTTGCGCCCAGCAGACGTGGTATGCCGGGGTTTGGTGTCGCATGGAATGAACAAATCAGCAAAGATTACGGGGGACTAAATATGCAGGACTACCTTGTTGCTATTGACGAATTAGCCAAAGAAACCTATGTGGACGAAAACCGTTTGGGAGCAATAGGTGCGAGTTATGGAGGCTATTCTGTCTTCTATTTAGCAGGAATGCACGAAGGACGATTTAAAACTTTTATCTCACATGATGGAATTTTTAACCAAAGAAGCATGTACGGTACTACCGAAGAACTGTTTTTTGTCAATTGGGATTTAGGAGGTCCCTATTGGGATAAAAACAATAAAGCCGCCCAAAATTCATTTAAAAATTTCAATCCAATTGATAAAGTGGCAGATTGGGATACACCTATTCTAATCATACAAGGAGGTAAAGACTATCGAGTACCTATCGGTCAAGGTCTAGAAGCTTTTCAAGCGGCTCAGTTACGCGGTCTAAAAAGTAAACTATTGTTCTTTCCTGAAGAAAACCACTGGGTGCTAAATCCACATAACAGTTTGGTATGGCAACGAGAATTCTACAAATGGCTAAAGGAAACTTTATAATTCTTTAAAAAAATCAGACAACAATAGTAAATTTCTAGTATCAAAAACTGTTTTATTAGTGAGACTCTAAAAAAATATTTCAATTTTTTAGTTAGTCGAATTAATCCCGCTTTTTCAGCGGGTTATTGGG
>JAOZTK010000023.1 GCA_029942185.1 Flavobacteriaceae bacterium | reverse complement strand
TGCTCTAATCTCTTAAAGCGGGTGCAAATGTAATACTTAATTCTTAACTGACAAGAAAAATTTCTCTTTTTTTATTATTATTTTCACGCCTTTATCTATGCTGCTGAAATTGTGACTTTTACAATTGAATATTTTACGAAAAATGTTTAGCATTTTCAATAGCAGCACTCATTTCTTAAAGTATGATTTTTAATTTGTAACTTTGCAAGCCTAATAAAATATAATTTGCATTAATTTTAGCTTGATGTTGAAGTAAATTAGGAGGAAATAATAAATATTTGTTTACAGTAAGGCTTTGCTTAAACAACTATACTTTTATCCACCAAATGAACAAGTATTTATACAATATATTAAAGGATACTCATTTTTCACGTTAAGATTTAAAAAGGATAAGATCTCTTTTCTATCAATATTATAGCAGAAGACCTATAGCCCAAATAGCTTTGTAATAGATAATTAATTACCCATTCGATAATAAAAATTTTTACCAACTAACAACCTAAGACTTATGAAAAATACATTTCTATTATTTATTGTACTCTTTTTCGGATTTATTTCTGTTCAATCACAAGAGTATCTCAGAATGATCGACGCATCGACTTATAGCGTTGCAGAAATCAAAAAAAGTGCTGAAACATATTTTGCTGACAAGGAGAAAGGAAGGGGTTCAGGCTACAAACAATACAAACGATGGGAATATATGGCTCAACGATTAATGAACGAGAAAGGCTATCTGCCTTTATCCTCAGAAAGAATTGAAGAACTTGAGAGCTATAATGCTTATTTAAACGACAAGGCTATAAATAGAGCTTCTCTTAACGACAACTGGTTAGAACTAGGTCCGCTAGATTGGAATGCTACATCCGGCTGGAATCCCGGAGTAGGTCGTATAACGGGTATTGCCATAGATAATTCTGACAACAATCATATACTTATTGGAGCCAATACAGGAGGCGTATGGAAAACTACTGATGGAGGAAGTACTTGGACAGCATTAAGTGATTATTTTTCAAATTTACGCGTATATTCAGTAGCTATTGACCCTTTAAATTCTAACAACTACTTTTTCGGATCGAACAATGGAAAAATATATAAATCTACTGACTCTGGAGCTACTTGGAATGTTCTAGGAAATACCGGAAACTATTCAAATGTAAACAAGATATTGCTACATCCTACCGATTCTAGTTTATTATTTGCTTCTGTTAGATATGGAGGAATCTATAGATCTACCGACAGTGGTGCAACTTGGACAAAGATTGTTACTACTGATGGTCAAGGTTATGATATAGAATTTAAGCCAAACGACACGAATGTGGTTTATGCTGCCGGACAAGGTTTTCATAAATCAACAGATGGAGGAGCCACATTTACTACGATTTCCGGTTTTGATGGCGGTGCTAAAATGATTGGCGTATCCCCGAATAATTCCAGTATCGTCTATGTTATAGATGAAGATAGTGGTGGGTTTGGAGGTTTTTACAAGTCAACGGATAGTGGCAATAGTTTTACAGAAACCGGCCATACTAATAGAAATTATTTTGGGTATGATACTACTGGTTATCAATCTGGGGGACAAGCTCCAAGAGATATGGATATCGCTGTAAATCCAAATGATGCTAATGAAGTACATATTGCAGGAATTTTAACATGGCGTTCTACAGATGGAGGAACTAATTTTACCATAACTTCAGATTGGACTCCTTATAATGCGAACGCATTAAATGTTGGGTACTGCCATGCCGATGTAGACATAATGCTATTTGACAACAATACACTATTTGTAGGAACAGATGGTGGGATCTTTAAAGCGACGAATACTGCTACTATAAACACCAGTTATTATACGGATCTCACTGCCGGAATTGGAATTCGACAATTTTACAAGATAGGCATATCACAGACTACTGATGTTATAGTATCCGGAGGCTCTCAAGATAATGGAACCTCTTTCTATAAATCAGCTACCGGCTGGAAGGACTGGTTAGGTGCCGATGGCATGGAAACCTTTATAGATAAAGACAATAATAATACGATGTATGGGACTTCGCAATTTGGACAGATGTATCGTTCAGATAATGGTGGTTACTCATACACAGGTTTATATGAACCCGGATCAGGTGGTGGAGAATGGGTAACTCCTTTTGAACAAGATCCCATAGATACAAACGTTATTTATTTGGGATATGTCAATGTATACAAATCCATTAACAAAGGTTCTTCTTGGAGTTCCATCTCTCAAAATTTTGGTTCGAATCTCGATCATTTAAAGGTTGCTCCTTCCGATAATAATATCTTGTTTGCAGCAGAATATTACAAACTGTATAAAACCACAGATGGAGGCACGACAAACTGGGCACAAATCACCACTCCCGGTGGCAGTATTAATTCAATTGCTATCCACCCCTCCGATCCTAACAAAGTGGCTGTAGCAACTACCGGCACAAATAGAGTATTGGTATCGACTGATGGAGGAATGACTTGGGTAAACTACAAAAAGAATCTTCCTTCTTTTAGTGCATTGGCCCTTGTATGGGACGACAATGGTGAAGACGGCTTGTATCTTGGAATGGATTATGGAATTTATTATATTGATAATACTTTAACAGATTGGCAACCCTATAACAACAATTTGCCAAACGTAATTATTAATGAATTAGAAATTAACAGTTTAGACAATAAGATTTACGCTGCATCCTACGGAAGGGGGCTTTGGGCTTCCCCGCTTGTTGTTCCGACCATAGGTGTTGCGTCCTTTTTATCTAATAATGATATTCTGATATATCCTAATCCTGCTAAAGAGAGCATTCAACTGTTACTTCAAGATTCTTTCGAAGCTGATTTACGTGTTTTTGACACATCCGGTAAACTAGTAATTTACCGACCAAATGCATCAATTAGTAATGAATATGCTATAGATATTTCTACGTTAAGTAAAGGTTTATACTTTTTAAGAATTAATTCCAATAAAGGAGTCCTAACCAAAAAAATAGTTAAAAACTAAGAATCTGGATTTTGACAACATCTCAATAGATTAAAAAAAACCACTCAAAAATGAGTGGTTTTTTAATTCTAGTCAGTGTTTAGTAGAAAATTGTTTAATACTCCTTAACTAAACATATCTCTTATCCTATCAAAAAAGGAACTATCATTACGTGATGGATTGGGTATAAAATTATCATCATTCTTCATTTTTTCAAAAAATTTCTTTTGTTCTTTTGATAGATGCTTTGGTGTCCAAACATTTATATGAACTAGCATATCACCGGTTCCATATCGTTCTAGACTTGGGATTCCTTTCCCTCTCAATCTGTAAATTTTACCGGACTGCGTACCATTTTCAATTTTAATTCGAACCTTACCCGATACAGTCTCAATTTCTTTATCTATTCCAAGTGCTGCTTCCGGATAACTTATATACAATTGATAATGCACATTATTTCCTTCTCGCTTTAATGTGTCGTGCTCAATTTCTTGAATAACCACTAACAAATCTCCTGCGATGGAATTTGTTCCGGGGGCTTCATTCCCTTTTCCAGTCACTTTTAATTGCACTCCATCCATTACTCCGGCAGGGATTGTTATTTCCACCTGTTCCTCCTTCACTTGCAAGCCTTGACTATCTGTTCCACTAGGCTTCTTATCTATTACCTGACCGGAGCCTCCACATGTGTTACACGCAGAAGCCGTTTGCATTCTCCCGAGAATTGTGTTTTTTATTTGTGTTATCTGTCCACTACCATTACAAGTTGAACAGGTTTGATAGGTTACACCCGGCGCTTGAATTTTTCTATGTACTTTTACTTTTTTGGTGACACCTTCTGTTATTTCTTTTAGATTTAGTTTTAAACGTATACGTAGGTTGCTTCCTTTTACATGCACTTGACGTCTACCTCCACCAAATCCAGAAAAGCCTCCTCCAAAATGACCTCCAAAAATATCACCAAAATGACTGAATATATCTTCCATATTCATACCGCCACCTTGTCCAAAACCACCACCATTCTCAAAGGCTGCATGACCGTATTGATCATAACGTGCTTTTTTATTCTGATCACTTAAGACTTCGTAAGCTTCAGCTGCTTCTTTAAACTTTCCTTCAGCAGCTTTATCTCCTGGATTTTTATCCGGATGATGTTGCAAAGCTTTTTTACGATAGGCTTTTTTTATTTCAATTTTAGTAGCAGACTTATCAATCCCTAATACTTCGTAATAATCTTGTTTCATGTGTAACGGTTGAAAATTTTTTTGTTATGAGTTACGCGTTAACTAACCGAGCAACTTTACTTTAAAACCTTCTTTTTAAATAAATTGGATTACTTTCCTACAACTACCTTTGGGTATCGTATGATTACATCACCTAACATATATCCTTGCTCGACTGTTTCCAGAACTTTACCCACCAACTTTTTCTTAGGCGCTGTAATCTGCGTGATTGCCTGATGAATTTCAGCATCAAACAGGTCTCCTTGTTTAACTTTCATTAGGCTCAAGCCTTTTTGTTCTAGTATTTTTCTGAATTTATCGTTAATTAGTAACATCCCTCTTAACAACTCCTTATCATTTTCCTTTTTAATTTCAGTTAAACCTCTGTCAAAATCGTCCAAAACCGGAAGAAGCACTGTCATAAGTTCACGATTGGCAGTTTTAAAAAGGTCTAAACGTTCTTTGGATGTTCTTTTCTTGTAATTTTCAAATTCGGCAAAAAGTCTTAAAAACCTGTCCTTTTCTTGAATTAAAAGTTCTTCATTTGTAGATTCTTGCTTTGTAGAATGCTCTTTTTCAAATTTTTGTGTTACATTCTCTTGCTCTTTATCAAACTTTTCAAAATTATCTTCTGTGTTTTTTGATTCTTTATTTTCGCTCATTTTCAGTTTTGTTTTCTATTAATTATAATCTATTTAGCAAAAGTATTGCCATAGTTTTTCATGTGCCAATTTGACATTGTTGCATTTTTACTTTCAATTTCAGGAAAGCAGTATTTAGGTTACTATCACTTTTCTAACAAGATGTTGTGCTCCTGTTTGCACTCGTAAAAAGTAGATACCTGACTTTAAATTTTGTATGTTTAAATGCAATTTTTGATTGCCAGACTCAAGATTCCCTCGAAATAAAACAGCTACCAATTTACCTTGTAAATCTGTCATCATAATTGTTGTTTCTTCAGATTGCAAGAGATTTATTTCTAAAGTAACGTTTTCTGACATGGGATTTGGATAGATCTTTAATTCATTGTGTGCTAATAGATTCTCTGAAGCTCCCACTGCCGTTCCTAAATCAATACTGAACAACGACCTTCCAAAAGTTCCGGCATAGAGTGTATTTGTCGGTTCGTGAATTTTAATATCGGCGACAATTCCTATGGGAAGATTATCTCCAAGGAGATTCCAGTAAATTCCTTGATTTGTAGAATACCACACGGCTGTATCAGTAGCGACATATAAGTAATTATCCGTTGCTGAAATGACAACATCATTTATTGGGATGCTCGGTAAATTACCCGAAATATCTGTCCAATTTTGACCACCATCTATTGTTTTAAAAATATGCGGCGTATAATCTAAAGATCTGTATCCTGAAAAAGCGACATAGGCCGTTAAATCGTCATTCGGATGCATCGCTACTTGCGAGACAAAGCGATTGGGTAAATCATCGTCTATAGATTGCCAATTCGCTCCTCCATCAAAGGTAACCGATACATTTCCGTCATCACTTCCTGTATAAATAACATCTAAATTTTGAAAGGAAGCAGCGATACAAGTCAATGTTCCGTATGCTGTAGAGCCACTGGGATGTGGTCCGGATGTTAAATCATCACTTATCACATTCCAATAGACTGCTTTATCAATTGATTTGTACAATTTATTACTTCCATAAAAAAGGACATTTGTATCGAAAGGTGAAATTTCTACGGGCGTATTCCAATTGGTTCTATCGTTATAGCTTATACCATCCGTAGCCCAATACATATTATCTCCACCATTCGTAGAACGATACAGATTTCCCCATTGATACTCTGCATAAACATTATTACTGTTGTTCTTATCTACGTTGACCTGAAAACCATCACCTCCAAGAATTGAATGCCAATCATTGTCACTGCCTGTAGTTGTTCTAAGTGTATTATTGTCTTGTGCTCCGCCAAACATTCTGTCAGGGTTTAGATGATCAACTTCAATATTATAGAACTGGGTTATTGGCAAATTATCAAAATGAATCCACGAGCTACCTCCATTCTCAGAGAGATAGGCACCACCATCGTTTCCTGTTAAAATAAAATTATTATTATTTCTTGAATACTCCATGCTATGATGGTCCACATGCATACTGTAATCTTGTGTCCAATTATTTCCTCCATTTATTGTCTTATACAGTTTTTGTCCCAGCACATACACTTCATTAGGATCTGTTGGATGTACCCTAAGGTTTCCAAAATACCAACCAAAACTGGCGTTTACATCGCTTATAGCTCCGTAAGCAACTTGAGACCAAGAATCACCATTGTCTGTTGATTTATAGAGTCCATCGAACGTATTTGTAATTGAATTGGTGGTATACGAAGCATAGATTGTCGCAGGGCTTGATTCGGAGATTGCCAAACCAATTCTTCCTGTTTCTGTATCACTAACCGGAAGTCCATTGGTAATACTAACCCAAGTATCGCCTCCATCCATAGAACGATGTACTCCGGAGGTTACGCCACCGTAGTCTCTTTCCCATGGCTGTCGTGTACGTTCCCAAGACGCTGCAAATAATATATTTGTGTTTATTGGATTTAAAACAACATCGATTACTGCTGTAGAATCGCTGATATAGAGCACTTTTTCCCAGGAATTTCCAGCGTTTAGGGTTCTGTACAAACCTCTTTCTTCATTTTTCCCATATAAAGTTCCTGTTGTCGCCACAAAAACCCGGTCTTTATCATTTGGATCGACCACTATTCTACCTGTATGTTGAGTCAATTCTAAACCTATATGACTCCAAGTTGTACCCGCATCGTCAGAACGATAAATCCCATCTCCAAAGAAAGCTCCGGAAGTTGCAGAGGCATTTGCCTCTCCTGTACCTACATAAATACGTTGTGCATCGGAAGGAGCAATTTCAATATTGCCTATAGACGGTCGTCCTATATTATCAAAAATAGGAACCCAATTTTGCCCTTTATCCGTCGATTTAAAAACACCACCTACTGCCGTTGTCACATACAAATGATTATCATTATCCGGTGCTATCGCTACATCTGTTATTCTGCCACCAATATTGACAGGCCCTTTTAACTCCCAATTTCCCGAATTGGAGCTTTTTTGTGCAGCAGCCAATCGCGTTTGATTTATCGCCTTTGCAATTGCCTTTTTATTGATATAATTATCAGGATAAGCACGTTGGTTGTACATCCATTCTCCCGGATAATCTTGTTTGATTTCTTTTGTAATTTCATTTTTACACGAATATAAAAACAAAAATATTAAAGCTAAAAAAAAGGTTGATTTCTTCATTATATTAGTTATTGTTCATTTGACATAGGGGCCAACATAGCAATATTTAAAAAGATTTCTTTTTTAACCACAAGGAACACAAGGTTCTTGCAAAGGTCGCAATGAGACTTTTATTAATTGATTATTTTTTGGGATGTACTAATTTCATTTCGTCAATAAGATGTCTAGCTCCTGCATATTTATCGATGATAAACAAAATATAACGCGCATCTACCATGATGTTTCTACAAATACTCGCATCGTAGTTATAGTCACTCATAGTCCCTTCCCAAACACGGTCAAAATTTAAACCGATTAGATTGCCATCAGCATCTAAAACCGGGCTTCCGGAATTTCCACCCGTGGTATGATTCGTCCCGATAAAATTAACAGGCATTTTCCCGTTGTCGTGATACGAACCAAAATCCTTTGAATAATATAAATCTTGCAACTTTTGACTCACATCAAACTCATAATCACCGGGCTTGTATTTTTCCATAATACCACCGAGATAAGAAACCGGCAAATATTCCATTCCGTCTTTTGGGGCATATCCATTAACTTGTCCATACGTGATACGTAGTGTGCTGTTTGCATCCGGATAAAATCTTTTATTCGGAAAAACCTCTTGCATCGCTTTGATATATTCTTTTTGCACTACATCTAATTTGTCTTTAACACTATAATAGTTTGGATTTAACTCTTTAAAGAATTTTTCAGAGTAGGAAGCTCCTATTTTATATGCTTTATCACTTTTTAAATTATCTAAAACTACTTTGGCATTACCTGAAAGCATCTCTTTCAAACCTTCATAAGTGAGCAAATTTGATTCTGAATAAATTTCTTTTGCTTTGTCTTGCCATTGCATCTGTCTTCCTTCTTCAGAGATTTTAGTCATGGGGAAATACCTTGCATCATACATATACATCAATTTTGCAAATATTTCTTGGTCCACTTTTGGATTGTAATTTTTATAAAATCCTTTTAATCCTTTAAGTAAGTTATCTTTCTGTTTAGAAAAAGCTTCTTCTCCTTTTCTAGTATATGTTTGTTCTAATTGATATAATTTAAAAGTTAGATTGAGTAACTCTACGTTACGATAGACTACCTCAACCCAATAATCTCTTGCTTGAGCTGCTTCCCCATATTCATTATAAAGTTTATCGAAATCTGATACTAAACTTTTATACTGAGTCAATCCTTTTTCGGTTATAATTTTTTGAAATTGACTTTCTAAAGCACGTTTTTTTTCAACGGCTTTGGATTGGATTAATCCTTGACTCTCACCAATCCATTTTTTCCAATAATTGGCGATTCCTGCGAATTTTGAAGCATACTGTATTTTAATTTGTTCATCTTGACGCATGTATTTATCCATAATGGCTAAAGACGCTTCTCGTAAAGCAATTTTTTCCGGGTTTAATTTATGTACTATTTGATCGATAGCAACTGCCGGTAAATATTCGTCAGTTCTTCCCGGAAAACCAAAAACCAATGTAAAATCACCTGCTTCCACACCATCTAAAGAAATGGGTAGAAAGTGTTTTGGTTTAAAAGGGACATTGTCTTCACTATACACTGCCGGATTGTTATTTTTATCTGCATAAATGCGAAACAATGAAAAATCTCCGGAATGACGTGGCCACATCCAGTTGTCTGTATCGGCACCAAATTTTCCAATAGAAGATGGAGGTGCACCTACCCAACGAATGTCTTTATAGTCTTCACTGACAATTAAATAAAATTGATTTCCTTTATTAAAAGCCTTGACATGCGCTACTTGCCAAGTTTTTAATTTTAGTGTTTTTTTAATTGTTTCTCTATTTTGTTGCATCTTTTTTTGCAAGGCTTCAGCTTGCAATCCTTCGGTACCTAAAAGCATCTGTTCGGTAACATTATCCATCTGTGTTACAAAGGTCACAACCATACCCGGATTTGGTAATTCAGCATTTTTATCTTTTGCCCAAAAACCTTTTGACAGATAATCATTTTCTACACTGGAATGCGATTGAATAGCCCCATATCCACAATGATGATTGGTTAGAATTAAACCTTGATCAGAAATAATTTCTGCCGTACAACCACCATTGAACTGAACGATGGCGTCTTTTAAACTGGGTTTTGTCGTGTCATAAATATCAGACGCTGATAAATTACTTCCTAAAATACGCATTTCGGTTTCGTTCATTCCTTCTAATTCCGAAGGCACCCACATCCCGCCTTGCATTTGAGATAAATCGTGTTTTTCTTTAGAAATTTGCGTAGTGGTTTCTTGTGTTTTACACGCGGAAAGACTTATTACTATAACTATTAATAAATATTGTAGAAACTTCATAATGTTTATTTAAAATATAAGAATTTAATTTTTGAGTGCACGAAATTACTAAAAGAAATTGAATAGCCTGATGCATTTCTTTTGAATTTCCTATTTTAGCGGTCAATTTACTTTATCTATACTTATGGAACATAGAATACCTATTTTTACCGATGATACGATTGTCTTTGGTTTATTGATGCTCACTTTAGGTTTTATCTTTTATACTTCATCTTTGAAAAAAGGTTTTTGGTTTAAATTTTATAAAATTATTCCTGCACTTTTTATGGCGTATATGCTTCCGGCACTTTTAACTACTTTGGGACTTATTTCACCCGAATGGGATACTGTAAACGAAGCTGGGAAAGTAATCACACATAAAACGAGTTTATACTATGTTGCCAGTCGTTATTTACTACCGGCTGCTTTGGTTTTAATGACCTTAAGTATTGATTTAAAAGCCGTTTTTAATCTGGGACCTAAAGCATTGATTATGTTTTTTACAGGAACCGTAGGAATTATTATCGGTGGACCTATCGCTGTATTTTTAATATCCACGGTTTCTCCGGAAACTGTCGGTGGTGTGGGTCCTGATGCTGTTTGGCGTGGATTAGCAACGCTTGCAGGAAGTTGGATAGGCGGTGGTGCCAACCAAACTGCCATGCTTGAAATATATGGTTACAACCAAAAATTGTATGGAGGAATGGTATTTGTAGATATCGTTGTAGCCAACATTTGGATGGCTATACTCCTTATTGGAATTGGGCGATCTAAAAAGATTGATAAATGGCTAGGATCCGATACTTCAGCCATTGAAACTCTCAAAGAAAAAGTAACCCATTTTTCTAAAGAAGTAGCACGAAATCCATCCCTGACCGATTTGATGATTTTAGCTGCTATTGCTTTTGGAACAGTGAGTATTGCTCATTTTGGCGGTGGTTTTTTAAGCAATTTCTTTGAGAATTTTGTGGCAGGTATCGAATCTAATACACTTAGAAATATGTTTACATTCCTAGGTTCTAAATTCTTTTGGATGATTAGTCTATCTACAATAATTGCCATTATTTTATCCAATACCAAAGCACGTAATTTAGAAGGAGCCGGAGCGAGTAAATTTGGAAGTGTGTTTATCTACATTTTAGTTGCATCCATTGGAATGAAAATGGATTTAACAATGATCTTTGACAATTTAGGATTGGTTGTAATCGGTTTGGTTTGGATGACGATACACGCTGTTTTATTGATCGTTGTAGCCAAACTCATCAAAGCTCCTTATTTCTTTTTGGCTGTTGGAAGTCAGGCGAATGTGGGAGGTGCGGCCTCTGCTCCTATTGTAGCAGCTGCTTTCCATCCTTCACTAGCAACTGTTGGTGTTTTATTAGCTGTTTTCGGATATGCTGTGGGAACTATCGGAGCTATTGTTACCACTATATTGATGCAATTGGTGGCGCCTTAGGATTTTAGATTTAGGATTTGGAAATTATCATTTCGATATATTCATCTTCTGAGATGATGGGAACACCTAATTTTTCGGCTTTTGTACGTTTGGCAGGACCCATTTTGTCACCGGCAATAAGATAATCTGTTTTTGAAGAAATACTACTACTTACTTTTCCTCCGTTATCTTCTATAGATTGTTTTAATTCATTTCTTGAAAATTTGGTAAAAACACCTGAAATCACTAGTTTTTTTCCTTGTAAAATAGCAGATTGTACCGTAGATTTTGATTCATCTATTTCAAATTGTAATCCATAAGATTTTAGTCTATCAACTAATTGAATGTTTAGCAAATCATTTGAAAAATCTATGATACTTTGTGCAATCCTATCTCCAATTTCATCAACTGCAGTCAAGGTTTCAAAATCCACGGTCATCAATTTGTCAATTGATTTAAAATGTCTTGCTAATTTTTTAGCTACTGTTTCTCCAACATAACGTATTCCCAAAGCATACAGCACTTTCTCAAAGGGAATACTTGTGGAGGCACGAACACCTGCTACAATATTTTTTGCTGATTTTTCTGCCATTCTTTCCAAGGGAACTATTTGTCCCGCACGTAAATCATATAAATCAGCATAGTTTTGTATTAAACCGGCATCGTATAATAATTCAACTGTTTCTGCCCCTAATCCATCTATATTCATCGCTTTACGACTGATAAAATGTTCAATGCGGCCTTTATTTTGTGTAGGACATCCGTATGTATTCGGGCAAAAATGCTTTGCATCACCTTCTTTTCTTTCTAAAAGTGAATTACAATCCGGGCAATGCGTTATATACTGAACCGGTTTGGAATCTACGGGTCTTTTATCTTTATCAACACCGACAATCTTTGGAATTATTTCACCTCCTTTTTCCACAAATACGGTATCGTTAATTCGGATATCTAATTTTGCTATTTGGTCTGCATTGTGTAAAGATGCACGTTTGACGATAGTTCCTGCTAACTGGACGGGTTGCAAATTAGCCACAGGTGTAATGGCACCCGTGCGCCCAACTTGGTAATCAATACGCATCAGTTTAGAAATAGCTTGCTCTGTTTTATACTTATAGGCAATTGCCCAACGAGGCGATTTTGCAGTATAGCCCAATTCCTCTTGTTGCGCTAAGGAATTTACTTTGATTACCACGCCATCAGTTTCATAATCTAGTCGATGCCTTTTCGTATCCCATTCATCTATAAATTGATATACCTCATCTAGAGAATTACAGAGTTTTAGGGCATCAGGAATTTTAAAACCCGCTTTTCTTGCCTGTTTTAATGTGTTAAAATGCGTTTCATATTTTGAATCTCCTACCACTTGATACAACAAACAGTCTAAAGGTCGTTTGGCAACAGCCGCACTATCCTGTAATTTTAAGCTTCCACTCGCTGTATTTCTTGGGTTGCTATAGGGTTCAAAACCATCTTCAATACGATCTTTATTCATCATATTGAACCCCTTTAGGGGCAAAATGATTTCTCCTCTAATTTCGAAACTCTCAAACAATGGGTTTTGCAAGACTAATGGGATGGATCGAATTGTTTTAACATTCGCCGTTGCATCATCGCCTTGAAAACCATCACCTCGAGTCACGGCAGTGAGCAATTGTCCATTTTTGTAAGTAAGGTTGATAGAAGCTCCATCGTATTTTAATTCGCAAGTGTATTGCACATGGTCAATTCCCAATCCTTTTTGTACGCGAGCTTCCCAATCTTGCAAATCTTCTTTTGAATAGGAATTTGCTAGAGAATACATTCTATTCTTGTGCGTAACAGTTATAAAATCTTTGGTAATGCTTCCTCCTACTCTTTGACTGGGGGAATTTGGGTCGTAATATTCAGGATATTTGGCTTCTAAAGTTTCTAGTTCTTTTAGTAATATATCAAAATCGTAGTCGGAAATAGTTGCGGCATCCAACACATAATAATTGTGGTTATGCTCACGAATAATTTTTCGAAGTAGTTTGATTTTTTGCTCAATATCCGGCATACATTTCTTCTTTAAAGTAAGCGTTTATAAATATAATAAAAAATAATCCGGTACGATTGTATTCTATTCAAAAATTATCGAATAGGGTCGGGACATCTCTTTTTCAAGTTCATCCATACTAAAATGGCGACTTTTACGCAGTGTTTCTTTGCCTACAAAAAAAGTCAAGATTGTAGGTTCTACAAAAATTGAATATTTTCCGGCAATTTCGGGACTCATTTCCCTATCTACGTAATAAAATTTCATCTTTGGAAATTTGTTTTCTATCAAATTCATCACTTTGGGTGCAAGAGCTTCGCCTACATTGCAAGAACTCGAGTTAAAATAAACAAAAACAGCATCGTTTTCCTGTAATGCAACATCAAACTCTTCTAATGTGTTTAAAAATCCAAAATCGTATGCCATTGTATGTAATTTATTAAGATGAATTATATTTGGTTGCAAAATTACATAATTAGCTTGTTAAAAGGGACATAAAAGTTACAAATAGATACTATTTATAGTGTCATTTTTACAAAATATTAGAAATTTTATAATGATTGCATTATTTACTTTATTTTTGCAACTGAATTAAATAATACATAATTAAATAACACACAACACATATGTCTGATACAATAGAAAGAATTGAATGTCTGATAATAGGATCCGGACCTGCCGGTTATACTGCGGCTATATATGCTGCACGCGCAGACTTAAAACCAGTAGTTTATACCGGACTGGAAATGGGTGGACAATTAACCACAACTACAGAAGTTGACAACTACCCGGGTTATCCCGAAGGCGTTGATGGGACAAAAATGATGGAGGATTTCAAAAAACAAGCCGAGCGTTTTGGGACCGATGTTCGTTTTGGTAGTGTAACAAAGGTCGAATTAAGCGATCAATTGGGAGGTATTCACAAAGTTGAAGTGGACGGAAATAAGAAAATTGAAGCCGAAACACTTATTATTGCCACAGGTGCCAGTGCCAGCTATTTAGGTTTAGAAAGTGAACAACGTTTAAGAGGTGGTGGTGTTTCTGCTTGCGCTACTTGTGATGGTTTCTTTTATAAAGGACAGGATATCATTGTTGTAGGTGCAGGAGATACGGCGGCAGAAGAAGCAACCTATTTGGCTAAGATCTGTAGTAAAGTTACCATGTTAGTCCGTCGAGATGAAATGCGCGCTTCAAAAGCGATGCAAAAAAGAGTGATGAACACAAAAAATATAGAAGTTTTATTTAACACTGAAATTGACGAAGTCTTAGGTGAGAAAAAAGCTTTTGGTGATGAAGTAGTGGTAGGTGTACGGGTAATCAATAACCAAAGTAAAGAAAAACGTGTAATTGATGTAACGGGTGTTTTTATTGCGATAGGCCATAAACCCAATACTGATTTATTTGTTGGACAACTAGATATGGATGAGACAAAATACTTAAAAACAAAAGGGAAAAGTTCAAAAACCAACTTACCCGGTGTTTTTGCTTGTGGCGATGTTCAGGACCATGAATACCGTCAAGCGGTCACAGCTGCAGGTTCGGGGTGTACAGCTGCCCTAGATGCCGAGCGATATTTGACTAGTTTAAATGAATAGAAAAAATAGAGTCAAAAAAAGCCGTTTTGAGTAAATCAAAACGGCTTTTTTTTATGTAGTTTTCAAACTTTGTACAGCTGACTAAAAAAACAGTTTGTTAAAAGTATTTATTAATTTGTTTTTGGTATTCATCTCTAATTTCGTGTAACAATTCATCCTTGCAATTTGGTTTGAATATGCGAATAAAGTCAACCAAGGTGTGATTCATATAAAAAGCACCGTTGACAATATCAAAATTATTATCAGATATATTTCTTTTCACACTCATTGTCATTTTACGAAACATTTCCCATTCAATTTTTTTATTTATAAGGATATAATACATTCCTTCCTTATCTTTATAGAGACCTTTCTTAATTTTTTTGATGTCAAAAAAACGTTTTACTTTAAAGAAAATCGTTTTGGACTTCGACATCCGCTTATTTTTCATAAATACAAATCCTTCATCTTGATAAGCTTTTTGAATAGTTTCCAACTCATCCATTTTTTTAAGGCCCTTTATACGAATTGCATAATGAGAAACATTAAACAGGCTCAAATTAGCAAAAGACACTTTTATAGGTTCCTCTAAAAACATGTTTATCTTTTCAGTAGCTCTGATGATACTAGCCCAAGTTTCTCGTTTTCTGGTTATCAAAAAAACGGTGGTGTTTAGCTCGATTAGTCTAGCATCCAATTTATGATAATGATACCCCGGATAAGGCTTATCATCAATAACTACGAATGTATTCTTTAACTTATGCTCGTGTAGTGTATTAATTGTCTCTTCTTTATTGATATTTCCTGTTACTTCGAAATACTTTGCCATTGTGAGTTATACTTTAGTTAGAATGCTTAAAATTATAAAAAATAAAATAAAACGACCTATTTATTACAAGTATTAATTTGAATGGTAGAATTCGTGTTATCCGATAAAAGATGTCAGACCGCTTCGTTCAAAGAGAAAAGAGAAAAGACTGCCTAGTTAACCAGTAGACAATCTGTTATCTACACATTTTTTTTCGTGGTAGCATAATTTAGATAATTTCTCATAAAAATCGATTCGAATATTGTCAAATATGTTAAATTTTTCACTCCCTCTATTCTCTAGGAAAACAGGTTCTTATTTTTTTTTACTCGGACACTCCTAAAAAAGTAACACGAATTTTTGTTTTGTTTTAAATTTATTTATACTTTTATTGAATTAAATTATAAACGCTTTCTGTTTATGAAAAAAGTAGTATTCTTATTTGTCTTTATTTTTATTTCAACTCATTTTTACGCTCAAGACAATCCCCCAGTAGTACCCACAAATAATTGTACACAAACATTATCCGGAATTGTTAAAGACCTTAAAAGTTCTAAACTTGTCTCCAATGTATTTATTCAATTATACGATGGTTTAGTACTAATAGATTCTGTACAAACTGACGCAGCATCTAATTTTAGTTTCAAGGTTACTTGTAACAAAAGATTTAATATCAAAGCCAAGGCTGAGAATTACGCAATTAATTCAAAAATTGTTTTTTCCTTGAAAAGTTATCAAGGGAAAATTTGGGAAGTACTACTATATCCTATTCGAGAATTCAAATATAGAGTTCCGGACAAATTAATTGACATAGATAATATCACTTTTGTAGTTGATCAACCTACATTTACGCTAAAGACTCGTAAACAATTAGACAAAGTTGCGAGCATCATGGAAAAGTATCCTAAAATTCGTGTTAGTATTAATGTTCATACTGATAGCAACGGGATTGTTGATTACAATTTAAAAATGACGCAAGATCGTGCAGATCGTATTCTCAGTTATTTGATTGATAAGGGCATTGACTCCAAACGACTTGGAGCAATTGGTTTTGGAAGTACGCAACTGCTAAACAATTGTACTCCGGATGTGAAATGTTTTGAATCTGAACACAAAGTTAACAGACGAACTGAATTTGTAGTTATGTAATTTTTTTATACATTTGTACGGAGCTTAAGCTCTTTTTTACGCAAAGATCGATTTATTAACCCCCTAAATAATCCTCAAGATGCGACCAATTTTCCTCCTATTCGTTTTTTTAGTCAATTCGTTTGTTTATTCTCAGACCAGTGTAAATAGCTGTCGAAACCAAGTATCCGGTAACGTAATCAACAAACAAAACGAGCTAAGTATTCCAAATGTCAATATCCAAATAATGGATAATGACGGCAACATTATTAAAACCCAAGCTGATAACAATGGAAGTTTTACTATTGATTTACCTTGTGATGATGGTCGGTATACAATAAGCACATCCATTGAAAATTATACCAAAAGCACCAAACTTATTTTTACATCACAAGCAATCAATAAAGAACACAAAGTAAATCTTGAGGTATATCCAATTCAAGAGTTTGAAGAAGTAAATGGAAAAAAAAGAATCCTTGTCAATTCGATTCGTTTTTTTCCGGATGATATTGGTGTTAACCCTGAGGCCAGAATACAACTAAACAAAGTTTCTGATATTCTAAGAAAATATGAAGGTTTAAATATTGAAATAGGATTTCATGCTGACAGCCGAGGTGGTGAAAAATTTCTGATAGATCTTACGCAACAAAGAGCAGATGCCTGCACCTCCTATTTAATAGATAAGGGGATTGATGCTTCTCGAATTCATGCGAAAGGATATGGAGCTACAAAACTTCTAAATGAATGTGAAAAAGGGATAAAATGTTCCGAAGTAAAGCACCTTATAAATAGACGATCAGAATTTGTTGTACTTCTATAATCTTGCTCTGATGATTTCGCATCAAGTTTTATTGTAAAAACTTGTGTCTGACATCTCTAATTTTCAATCTTTTTATAAGTATCTTGCATCTTCTATTGAGTTTTTAAAAAAATCAGGGAATGCATGGAATCAAATAAGCCGATTACCGAGTTTTATACAGGCAAACTACACAGGAATATATATGCTACAGATGCCTCTGTCTATCGACAAATTCCCAGTGCTGTAGCCTATCCAAAAAACACGGATGAGCTTAAAAAACTCATCGCTTATGCTATAGCCAATAAAATAACTTTAACCCCTCGTGCAGCAGGAACTTCTCTAGGAGGTCAATGCGTAACAGCAGGAATTGTAGTAGATATTTCACGTCACTTTACAAAGATTTTAGATTTTGATTTAAAAAATAAAACTATCGTTGTACAAGCCGGAGTTATCAGAGATCAATTAAATGATTTTTTAAAACCCCACGGCTTATTTTTCAGCCCCAATACTTCAACTACAAACAGGTGTACAATCAGTGGTATGGTAGGGAATAATTCAAGTGGTACCACTTCCATTCGATACGGAGTTACCAGAGATAAAGTCCTTGCTCTTAAAACTGTTTTAAGCGATGGTTCTGTCGTTGTTTTTAAAGGAAAATCAAAATCAGAAATTGAACAAATCGCACTTGAAAAGACACTTGAAGGTGAAATTTATAAAAAATTATACGATCAACTTTCTAATAAAAGCGTACGAGATGAAATCATAAAGGAATTTCCAAAAAAGACAATTCACCGCAGGAATAATGGCTACGCAGTGGACGAATTGATTGATTCTGAGGTTTTTACTGATTCCAGAAAGGTTTTTAACCTATCAAAACTACTTTGTGGAAGTGAAGGCACACTCGCATTCACTACAGAAATAACGCTACAATTAGATGATTTACCACCACAAAAAAATATTGTTGTTGCAGCCCATTTCAACAGTATTTCAGAGTCTCTAAAAGCAGTTGTTTTAGCCATGAAACATCCGCTTTATATGTGCGAATTAATGGATAAAACCATTCTAGACCAAACAAAAAGGAATCGCACACAAGCTGCTAATCGAGATTTTATTATCGATGACCCTAAAGCCCTTCTTTTATTAGAGGTTGCAGCTAATTCAGAAACTGAAGTACATCAATTAGCGGATCTTCTGATTGAAGATTTACAAGGAAATAATATGGGATATGCCTATCCGAAACTATATGGAAAGGATGTCACAAAAGCAACGAACTTGAGAGCGGCAGGGCTTGGATTATTAGGAAGTATAATCGGCGATAATAAATCGGTTGCTTGTATTGAAGATACTGCAGTTGACTTAAATGACTTACCACAGTATATCGAAGAGTTTAACGAACTCATGCAACCATTTAAACAAGAATTTGTGTATTATGCACATGCCGGAGCAGGAGAATTGCATTTGCGTCCTATTCTCAATTTAAAAAAGTCAGCAGATGTCAAACTGTTTCAGGAAATTACAGAAAAAGTAGCCCATTTAGTTAAAAAATACAAAGGAAGTTTTAGTGGAGAACACGGTGATGGAATTGTTAGGGCGAGCTTTTTACCTTATATGATTGGGGAAAAAAACTATCAACTGATACGTGCAATAAAACACACTTTTGATCCTTATAGTATTTTTAATAAAGGAAAAATTACCGATGCGGCACCCATGACTGAAAATTTACGTTATCTGCCGGATAGAGAGGAACCTGAAATTAAAACCATCTATGATTTTACAGATAATTTAGGCATACTACGCGCCACAGAAAAATGCAATGGATCCGGTGATTGTCGTAAGCTTCAAGCAAGTGGTGGAGTTATGTGTCCAAGCTACCGAGCTACCAGAAATGAAAAAGACACTACTCGAGCCAGAGCCAATGCCTTACGTGAATTTTTGACTAATTCCGACAAACCCAACAGGTTTAATCATCAAGAGCTATACGATGTATTTGACTTGTGTTTAAGTTGTAAAGCCTGTGCTTCAGAGTGTCCGAGCAACGTAGATATCGCCACATTAAAAGCCGAATTTCTATATCAATACCAAAAAGAGAATGGCATCCCTTTTAGGAGTAAACTCTTTGCCTATAATGCATCTTTAAACAGAATTGGAAGCTTGGTTCCCGGACTTACTAACTTTTTACTAAATCGTAAAATTGTAAAAAAATTAACAGGAATTGCCAAAGAACGCAGTATTCCTAAGTTGGCACAAACAACCTTTGCCCGTTGGCTTAAAAAACAAAAAAACACAACTATTCCCACAAAAGGGCAACTGATTTTATTTATAGATGAATACACCAATTATTACGATGTTTCAACAGGACAAGATGCTTATAGATTACTGACAAAGTTAGGATATGATGTGCAAAGCGTTTCACATGCAGAAAGTGGCAGGGCTTATATTTCAAAAGGTCTATTAGACAAAGCCAAAGAAATTGCTGATGAAAACATCGGAATATTTAAAGAAATTATTTCTGAAAAATTACCCTTAGTCGGTATTGAACCTTCTACCATTTTAAGTTTTAAAGATGAATACCTACGTCTCGCTGATAATCAAGAAGCCGCAAAAAGAATTGCTCAACACACCTATACCATAGAAAGTTTTTTTGCCAGAGAATCAAAAAACGGGGTCCTAAGCTCTGATGATTTCTCTGATATTGCGTTAAATATAAAAATACACGGACATTGTCAGCAAAAATCTATAGATGGAATTGAAGCCACATTGCAAATGCTTCGTCTGCCCAAAAATTTTAATGCCGATATTTTAGATACAGGTTGTTGCGGAATGGCCGGTTCCTTTGGATATGAAAAAGAACATTATAAACTCAGTATGCAAATAGGAGAGAATTCTGTATTTCCTTTAGTAAGAAATATTGGAAAAGACGTTGTAATCGCGGTAGCCGGGACGAGTTGTCGTCATCAAATTCTAGATGGAACCCAACGCAGTTCTTTACATCCTGCGAGTGTATTGTTAAAAGCTTTGTA
>JAOZTK010000022.1 GCA_029942185.1 Flavobacteriaceae bacterium | reverse complement strand
AATCTTTTTTGTGTAAAACAATCTCTGTCGTCCGATAAAAGATATTAGACTGCTCTGCTATTAGACTTTAGCTATTAGACAACTTTTTGAAAACTTTATAATCAGCCCTTTACAACGAATATTCTACAAGTTTTAACATATTATTACAAGTGATGAATAAGTGTGGTGTCAAATGTAAAATGATTGGCAATAGCCCTATTTTATTGTATAAAATGAAAGTTGTTGATTATTAATAGGACACTACTATAAAACAATCAAAACACCTAGATATTATTTATGTCTTTTCTGTTTAAAATAGGAGTTCGTGATGTGCTTCGCTGTTCCTTCTTGTTTTAAACTTCAAACCTTAACTTTTCTTTTAATTCAGTAAATCAAAGCCTAGATTGAATACAGGTTATTAGTTGTTGGACATATTATTTATTAAAAGTAAGTCTTATTAGACAATAATTTATTATTTCGCTTGTTTAAATAAAGGAAAGTTTATTGCACGTCTTTAGTTTTAAGCTGGTGATTTTCAGAGAAAAAAGACTGTTTGTTCCTTCAAAATATTTTGTTGAAGGTTTTAAAAGAAATCAATACATTTGCAAACCATAATAAAAACCAGAAATGAATAAAATCCTTTTAGTTTTTTTTGGATTATTTTTGTCGCTTCAAACAAACGCACAATTATTAAATGAAATTGGGCTTTTTGTTGGAGGTTCGAATTATAGTGGTGATATCGGTAACGAACTTTATGTTTTCCCCAATAGGATTGCAGGTGGTTTAATTTACAAAAGAAATTTAAATTCAAGATTTTCAGCTCGAGCTTCATACAGCTATTTACCAATAGCAGATAAGGATGCAAATTCTTTTAATAGTGTAAGAAAAGACAGAGATTACAGTTTTTCAAATACATTACAGGAGTTGGCAGTTGGTATAGAGTTTAATTATTTTGATTACGATGTAATGTCGAGATATAACGGGTTTTCGCCTTATATATTTGTTGAATTTGCTACTTTTCATTATAATGTTGCGACAAGTGCTACAGATGACACTATAAGCTATGGTGGCAAAATTGCATACGCCATTCCTTTTGGATTAGGATATAAATCTAAGATTACCGATACACTTGGTTATGCTTTAGAGTTGAATGTACGTTATACTTTTGAGGATGATTTAGATTATAATAATAAGGAAATAGATAATTTAGGGTTTGGGAATCCAAACACAAATGATTGGTATTTTTTTACAGGAGTTTCTTTGACTTATTCATTTGGAAGACCTCCTTGCTTTTCTCCGAGGTAGTAAAGATATTTTAGCGATGGACATTAAATTTAATAAACAAAAAATACCGCATCACGTAGCCGTAATCATGGATGGAAATGGTCGATGGGCAAAGAAAAAAGGAAAAATGCGAATTTTTGGTCATAAAAATGGAGTGCAAGCGGTTAGAGAAACAATTGAAGCAGCTGCAGAAATGGGAGTAAAGGTGCTGACACTTTATGCTTTTTCGAGTGAAAATTGGAGTCGTCCTAAAAAAGAAGTTGATACGCTGATGAGTCTATTGGCCGCTTCCTTGAAAAAGGAGTTCAAAAGTCTTCAAAAGAATAATATTCAACTACGAGCAATAGGAGATTTGAACAATTTGCCTAATAAAGCACGTAAAGAACTAGAAGAAGTAATAAAAAAGACTCTAAATAACGATAGGATGATCCTTAATTTGGCTCTGAGTTATGGTTCGCGTGCCGAAATCGTTAATGCTGTTAAAAGTATTTCTAAAAAAGTTGTTAATAATGAACTTAATATTGAAAATATTGATGAAAAAACTATAAATAACCATTTATATACTTTTTCTTTGCCTGATGTAGATTTTTTAATACGAACAAGTGGTGAACAACGCATCAGTAATTTTCTGTTATGGCAAATAGCTTATGCCGAATTATATTTTACAAATACACTTTGGCCGGATTTTAAAAAACAGAATTTTTATGATGCAATATCTGAATATCAAAAAAGAGAACGAAGATATGGTAAAACCAGTGAACAAATAAAATAAAATGATTGATTTAAAACGAGTTTTTATAACACTAGTATTTACAGTTTTTATAGTTTTAATTTCCACGGCGCAGGAAGAGACTATCAGAAGTAAAGATAGTTTGAAATTTGAAAGAGGAAAAGAATATATCTTGGGAGATTTTTCAATCTTAGGATTACAAAAATTTGGAGAGCAAACTGTAAAAGTTCATTCAGGTTTGACAAAAGGATCAAAAATAAAGTTGCCGGGAGATAAATTAACAAGCGCCATTAAACGTTTGTATGAAACAGATCAATTTAGTAAAGTAGATGTTTACTTGGTTAAATTGGACGGTGAAACAGCCTATTTGGAATTTGATGTAATCGAATTGCCTCAATTGGATAAATTAATTTTCTCAAATCTTAGTAAATCTAAAAGTCGCACACTAAAAGAAGAAGTAAAAATAAAATCAGGAGACATGGTAACCGATAACTTAATGGTTACCACCAAAAATTTCTTTGAAGAAAAGTACCGAGGAGACGGTTATCTGCAAACAAAGGTTGTTATCAATACTCGAAAAGGAGAAAAACCCAATACTGTCGATATGCTAGTACATATTGATAAAGGAGAGCGTGTTAAGATTAAGAATATTATTTTTCATGGAAATGATGCGATAAAGCCCAAAAAATTGCGTCGAAAAATGAAAAACACCAAACAAAAAATGTTCGGAAGATTATGGAAGCGCTCTAAATATGTTAAAGAAGATTACAAAGAAGACCTTCAAAATATTATTGATGAGTACAGTGAAAACGGATTTAGGGATGCGATAATAGTCAATAAAGAATTATCATGGAATGAAGACCAAAGTCTTAATTTAGATATAACAATTGATGAAGGAAAAAAATATTTTTTTAAAAGTATAAAATTTGTTGGCAATACTGCATACACTGATGATCAACTCAGAAAATTCTTAAAATTAGAAAAGGGAGATGTATATAATTCGAAAGTTTTAAAAGAAAGAGTAAGTGGCGATGGGTCGCCTGATTCACAAGATATTCATTCACTTTATTTAAACAATGGCTACCTTTTTGCCAGCGTGACACCTGTGGAAACAAGGGTGCTTAATGATTCTATTGATGTTGAGGTTCGAATTTATGAAGACGATCCGGCTACAATTCGAAGAGTCACCGTAGTTGGAAACACAACGACTAACGATCATGTAATCTATCGTGAGTTGCGCACGATGCCGGGAAATTTATTTAGTAAAGAAGACATAATTAGATCCATTAGAGAAATAAGTCAATTGGGCTTTTTCGATGCAGAAAATATTGTTCCCGATGTACAACCCAATCGTATTGATAAAACGGTTGACATCGAGTATTCAGTAGCAGAAAAGGGTTCAAGCCAAATTGAATTGCAAGGAGGCTATGGCAATCGTTCGTTTATCGGAACCCTAGGTTTGTCATTTAGTAATTTTGCAATTAAGGATTTATTTAAAAAAGAGGCTTACAAACCTTTACCAAGAGGTGATGGACAAACACTTTCCTTACGGTTGCAAAAAAGTAAATTTTATAGTACTTACAGTTTTTCTTTTACGGAACCTTGGTTGAACGGTAAGAAACCAAAATCTTTATCCTTATCACTTTATAATTCTCGTGTAAAGGGCTATGATTATCAGACCGGTGATATAAAGGACGATCAAGGATTGAATATTTGGGGTGCCACTTTAGGTTTAGGACAACGTTTAAGATGGCCGGATGACTTTTTTCAATTATCTCAGTCGATTAGCTTTCAGCGTTATGAAATGAATAATTATGGTGTGCTTCAAAGTCTGACGTTTGATGATGGAGTTGCAAATAATGTTGCTTATAATATTGTTTTGTCAAGAAATTCCGCGGGTCCGAATCCTATTTTCCCAACAAAAGGCTCTGAATTTAGTTTGGCTTTTAAAGCGACACCACCTTTTTCTTTGTTAAATGGAAAAGACTATACGACATTAACCGACCAAGAAAAATATAAATGGCTAGAGTATTATAAAACTACATTCAAAGCCAATTGGTACACCCCTCTATGGAAAAAGTTGGTCGTAAGAACAAATGTTGAATTTGGAATTTTGGGCTATTATAACAGTGACTTAGGATACTCCCCTTTTGAAAGATATATAGTCGGTGGTGATGGTATGGCACAATATAGATATGATGGAAGTGAGACGATAGGACTTCGAGGATATACAAATGGAGCTTTGGCAAGTCAATCAAATCCGGGCACTATTTATAATAAATTTTCGTTAGAAACACGTTATCCTATTACATTGAAGCCGAGCGCATCGATTTACGTAATGGGTTTTTTAGAGGCGGGAAATGCGTACGATACATTTGAAGATTTTAATCCGTTTTATTTAAAACGGTCTGCAGGAGCAGGTTTGCGTATTTTTATGCCCGCTTTTGGGCTCTTGGGTATTGATTTTGCACATGGATTTGATCCGGTGGGTAATTCGATAGAAAAATCAGGTTGGCAAACACATTTTATCATAGGGCAACAATTCTAATAATATAGTATATTTGTATCGGTTTAAGCTTTGACCATTTTTTCTAATTAAAAAGTATAGTAGTTATGACAAAAAGAGTTTTAATATTATTGATAAGTCTATTGATATTCAGTATGTCTTCTGTAGCCCAGAAAGCACAGAAATTTGCTTATATAGATATGGAGTATATTTTAGAAAATATTCCGGAATATCAAAAAGCGAATGAGCAACTTACTATTAGAGTGCAACAGTGGCAAGTAAAAATAGCCCAACAACAAAAAGAGATGAGGCTTCTCAAAACAAAATTAGATAATGAAAGAGCACTTTTAACAAACGATTTAATCGTTGAACGCGAAGAAGATATTGATGTAAGACAAGAAGAGTTAAATAAAACACAAGAAATGTACTTTGGCACGAAAGGTGATTTATATAGATTGAGAAAACAATTGGTAAAGCCGGTACAAGATAAAGTTTATGATGCCATTCAAGAAATAGCCAAACAAAAAAAGTATGATTTTGTATTTGACAAGTCTAGTGATTTAATCATGTTGTATAGCAATAAACGATTTGATATCAGTGAAAGAGTGGTTAAAAGCATAACGAGAACGGAAACTAAAAAGAAATTAAAAACAAAAAAGGAGAAAAAGCAAGAAGCTATAAAAGCAAAACAAGAAGCAGCGAAAGAAAAGAATCCGGAAATTGCAGAAAAAGTAGAGAAAAGGGAGGCTAAAAGGGCCGAACTAAAAGAGCGTATTGCTGCACAAAAAGCAGAACGTCTTAAGAAAAGAGAAGAACAGAGGAAAGCTGTAGAGGAGCTTCGACAAAAGAGAATAGAAGAGCGTAAAGTTGCTAGAAAAGCAATGGAAGACAAAATTAAAGGAAAAGTAAAACCGCAACAAGAGGAGAATGAAGAGGAGAATAAAACAGATAATAAGGAAGAGAATAAAGCAGAAAATCTAATTGAATCTGTCGATAAATCGGCAAAAAATTTAGAAGAAGAAGAGGCCGCTAAAAGAGCAGCAATTAAAGAGCGTATTGCTACAGAAAAAGCAGAACGTCTTAAGAAAAGAGAAGAACAGAGGAAAGCTGTAGAGGAGCTTCGCCAAAAAAGAATTGAAGAGCGTAAAGCTACTAGAAATGCAATGGAAGACAAAATCAAAGGTGAAACACGAGCACAGGAAGAGAAGCAAACTGAAGCTGAAGATAAATCAAAAGAAGATGTAGAAGAAGAAAATCAGGAAGGGAAAGTAGAGAATGTAATAATAGAAGAATTCGACCAAGAAGAAGTGCCTGTTGAAAAGGCAGAAGAAACTGAAAAAAGCGAATTACAAAAACGAATAGAAGCTCAAAAAATTGAGCGTTTAAGAATAAAGGAAGAAAGGATGAAGGCTATAGAGGAAGCGCGTCAAAAGAAAATAAAGGCAAGAGAAGAAATAAAAAGAAAAGCAGCAGAAAAAAGAGCTGCAGCACAAAAAGCTAGAGAAGAAAAGAATAACCCGGAATAAGAATCGAAACTTAATAATAATTAAAAATAAGAATTAAAATGAATGTAATCAAAACAATAGTGTTAATAGCTGTATTTACATTAGGCTTTACCAACGTAAAAGCGCAAACTAAAATTGCTCATATCAATACAGAAGAATTAGTTGCAGCGATGCCGGAAACAAAGGCATTACAAACAAAATTAGAAAAATTGGGCAAGACTTATGACAATGAAATGAAAGCTAAAGAAACTGAGTTAAAAGCTAAATTTGAACGTTATAATAAAGAATTTGAATCTCAAACAGAGGCGACGAATGCTCAAAGGACAAAAGAAGTACAGTTAGAGGCTCAAAAAATTGAACAGTTTAAAGCAGAGGCGATGCGTGATTTGCAAAGACAAGAGCAAGAAGGTTTAAAACCCATTTTAGAAAAAGCGGAAAAAGCAATTGATGCAGTTGCAACAGCACAGGGGTTTGACTATGTGCTTAATGCTGCGACTTTGGTCATTGCAAAAGGTAAAGATTTATTAGAAGATGTTAAGACCAAACTAGGGATTTAACAGAAAACATTTTTTTATAAAAAACCGCTCAATTACTGTGCGGTTTTTTATTTTTGTAGCAATGAGTAAAGCAAATAATTTTATAGGTTTTTTTGATTCCGGTGTAGGGGGAACTTCTATTTGGAAAGAAATGATACAAATTCTTCCTAATGAGAACACGCTGTATTTGGCAGATAGTGCCAATGCACCGTATGGAAAAAAATCAAAAGATGAGATTATTGCTTTAAGTGAAAAAAACACCGAACTATTATTAAATAAGAACAGTAAATTGATTGTTGTAGCTTGTAACACAGCGACTACAAATGCGATTGCCCATCTAAGAGCAAAATATCAAGTTCCATTTATTGGAATAGAACCTGCAATTAAACCGGCGGCATTACAGACAAAAACAAATAAGGTGGGGATTCTAGCGACCCAAGGTACATTGACAAGTGCTCTTTTTGCTAAAACTTCAGGAGAATTTGCAAAAGATGTAAAAGTTGTTGAACAAGTAGGAAAAGGATTGGTGGAGCTTATTGAATCAGGAAATATGGATACTCGGAAAATGGAAGATTTGTTGATTGGGTATTTAAATCCCATGCTGACCGAAAACATCGATTATTTAATTCTTGGGTGTACGCATTACCCGTATTTAATTCCAAAAATAAAAAAAATTATCGGTCAAGAAGTTAGTATTATAGATTCTGGATATGCTGTTTCAAAACAAATAAAAAACATTTTACAACAAAAGAATCTTTTAAATACACAGTCTAAACGAGGAACTTATCGGTTTTATATAAATACAGAAACAAGTGTTTTAACAAATTTGCTCAACGAGCTAGCATTTGATGTAAAGATTGAGAAAAAAGTTTTTTAGTGGTGCGATTTATGTAGCTCAACTTCATTATAAGCTATATTTTGTCTGTTTCGTGACAGATAAAAGTCTTTGAACACAAAAATGCTCACCCATTAACTACCTCTGGATTATACCCCAAATAGGGGACTTCTTTTTCGGTAAAACGAATTCCTATTTCGGCTAATTCTTTGAGAATGGGCTCATAAACTTCCTCTGAAGTAGGTATTTGTACACCGGGTTTTGTTATGGAAGCATTCAATATTTTAAGAGTGGCAATGGCAACCGGTAATCCGACTGTTTTTGCCATTGCAGTACAAATTTGGTCGTCTCCAATGACTACAGTACTGCTTTCAATTTGTTTATTCTCTCCTTTGTATTCATAACCAAATTTATGGAGCATCACAATCATGTCCTTATCGTCTTTTTTGAGTGTCCATTTATCCATCAATATTTTTTGAAGTAATTGAGCCGGAGTCCCATTTTTAATACCCATTTTTTTGTTTGGATTAAAGATGTCAAGTTCTTCAAGTTTTTCCCAAAGTATGTCATCTTGGTCAATTTTCAGATAGGATCTCAGTTTTAATTCAACAGAATCGTTGGGTCGATATTGTAAAAAAGAATTTGTAAAATCACGATAGCTCATGTTTTCCGAATGCTCCATTATATAAGTGTCATCGGTCATGCCGAGTTGTACAAATACATTCCATGCGCGTGAGTAGCCTACTCTTCGAATAGTTCCTCTATATAAAGTTAAAACATCGTGTAGTTTATAAGCATCGCGATATTTTAGAGAATCTCTGTTTGGTATTGCTTCAAATTTACCATAACCATCAATATGTAAAATTTCTGAACGTCTAAAAAGTCTGTGATACGGAATGTATTTATAGCGACCTTCCTGAATAAATTTTGCAGCACTTCCTTGTCCGGCGACAACCACATTTCTCGGATTCCAAGTAAATTTATAATTCCACAGATTATCATCACTTTCGGGGGCGACTAAACCACCGGTAAAGGATTCAAAAAGCAATAGTTTACCCCCTTTTTTTCGAATGCGGTCAATTATTTGCATGGCACTCATATGGTCAATTCCCGGATCAAGTCCTATTTCATTCATAAAGACCAAACCTTTTTTTCGAACGGCCTCATCAAGAGCCATCATCTCATCCGATATATAAGAAGCAGTCACTAAACTTTTTCCGTATGTAACACAATCTTTTGCGACACTTAAATG
Source organism: Flavobacteriaceae bacterium (assembly GCA_029942185.1). Lineage (GTDB taxonomy): Bacteria > Bacteroidota > Bacteroidia > Flavobacteriales > Flavobacteriaceae > DQTL01. The sequence continues at coordinate 12,176 of JAOZTK010000022.1, read as the reverse complement.
GAAGCGTGCGGGTAACATGGATATAACAATATCTGCATTTTCAATAGTTTTCCTGCGAATTTTTTCATCAAAAATATCTAATACAATAGCGGAGGCATTTGGATGTTTGCCAACTAGTTTTTCTGCAGCTTCAAGTGATTTATCACCTACAATTATGTGGAGTTTTTCGTCCTCAGATTTACTTAATAAATACTTGATAAGTGCAGAGGTTGAACGCCCTGCCCCAATAATTAGTACTTTTCTTCTTTGCTTCATGGAATAGAAAATTTTCCTTATAACTCAAGCATATTTTTTTCTTTTTGTATAGGTCCGGGTTTGTTTGGATCAACAACTTTACCTTTGATACGCAAAACAGATCTTTCAGGAACTGTATTCGTAAATATTGAAACAGATTTACTAAATCTTCCGGCTTTATTAGTATTGTACTTTACATGGATTATATTTGATTCACCGGGCATTATTGCTCCTTTGGGATAAGTGGGAATTGTGCAACCACAAGATGATTTTACACGAATGATTTTTAAAGGTGATTTACCCGTATTTGTAAATTTGAATTCACGCATACCATCAGCTCCCTTGTCAATAGTGCCATAATCGATAGTTTGCTTTTCAAATTTTATCACAGGTCCATTAGGGTCTATTTGTTGTTTTACATCAGAATTTGTTCCCGCTGTGCTTGGTTTTCCGATTTCTTGGGCATTTAGTGAAAGGGATAAAATGAACACAAAGGCCGGTAAAATGAAATTTCTCATAATTTAGAGTTTTATTTTAAAAATGTAAAATTAGTTAATTATTTATATTTCTAAAGATTAAATTCAACTTTTTAATATTGCACTTATAATTGTACTTTTGCAAGCTATAGAAAACAAAAACAATACCAAAATGCAGATTCCAATAAAATATATTCCAAATGAGGTAGAAAACAAGTGGTATGACTACTGGATGAAAAATAATTATTTTCATTCAGAGCCGGATGAAAGAGAACCTTATACTATTGTTATTCCGCCTCCAAATGTGACAGGAGTATTGCACATGGGACACATGTTAAACAACACCATACAAGATATACTCATTCGTCGTGCACGTCTAAATGGTTTCAATGCTTGTTGGGTTCCGGGTACAGATCATGCCTCTATCGCTACTGAAGCAAAAGTAGTTGAAAAATTAGCCAAAGAAGGCATCTCAAAATCAGAAATAACCAGAGAGGAATTTTTAAATCACGCTTGGGATTGGACGCATAAGCATGGTGGAGTTATTCTAGAGCAACTTAAAAAATTAGGTGCTTCTTGTGATTGGGAAAGAACTAAATTCACTTTAGATGATGATTTAAGTGAATCAGTAATTGATACGTTTATTGATTTGTATAATAAAGGATTGATCTATAGGGGTTATCGAATGGTTAATTGGGATCCAGAAGCTAAAACTACTTTGTCAGATGAAGAAGTAGAATACGTTGAAAAACAAGGGAAATTATATTATATAAGTTATAAAATTGAAGATTCTGATGAAGTGGTGATTATTGCCACGACAAGACCCGAAACTATTTTAGGAGATACTGCCATTTGTGTGAATCCTAATGATAAACGTTTTACTCATCTTAAAGGGAAACAGGTAATTGTACCGATTGCAAATAGAAGTATTCCAATTATTGAGGATGAATATGTGGATATGGAGTTTGGAACGGGTTGTTTAAAAATAACACCGGCTCACGATCCAAATGATAAAGTAATAGGAGAAAAACACAAATTAGCCGTAATTGATATTTTCAATGATGATGCGACATTAAACTCTTATGGACTGCATTATGAGGGACAAGATCGTTTTGAAGCGCGCAAAGCAATTGTCAAGGAATTAGAAGAAAAAGGATATATTGATAAAATTGAGAATTATACCAATAAAATTGGTATCTCAGAAAGAACAAAAGCAATTATTGAACCTAAAATATCGGCTCAATGGTTTTTAAAGATGGAAGAAATGGTAAAACCAGCCATCAAAGCAGTAAAAAATGGTGAAATCAAATTCTTTCCAAAACATAATGTCAATACGTTTAATCATTGGTTAAATCATATTAGAGATTGGAATATTTCTCGACAACTTTGGTGGGGACAACAAATTCCGGCCTTTTTCTATGGAGATGGAGTAGCGGACTTTGTTATTGCAAAAACCAGAGAAGAAGCTTTTGAAAAAGCGAAACGGACTTTGAGCGGGTCCGGAAAATCCTTGACAATAGAAGAACTTCGTCAAGAAAATGATGTGCTGGACACTTGGTTTTCCTCTTGGTTATGGCCAATTTCAGTTTTTGATGGTATAAGATATCCAAATAATAAAGAAATTGAGTACTACTATCCAACCAATGATTTGGTGACCGCTCCTGATATTATTTTCTTTTGGGTAGCACGTATGATTTTTGCCGGTTACGAATTCCGTGATACAAAACCATTTTCAAATGTGTATTTTACAGGAATTGTTCGTGATAAACAAGGACGAAAAATGTCAAAATCATTGGGTAATTCTCCTGACCCTATTAAAATGATGGAAGAACATGGCGCAGATGGTGTTCGAGCAGGATTATTATTAGCGGCAGCAGCAGGAAATGACTTGCTTTTTGATATAGAATTAGTAAAACAAGGAAAAGGTTTTGCCAATAAAATATGGAATGGCTTTAGATTGGTAACAAGTTGGGAAGTTTCAGAAACAATTAAACAACCAAAATCAGCAGAAAAAGCAATTCAATGGTATGAATCCAAATTTCAACATGCTTTGGAAAGCGTCGAAAAATCATTTGAACAGTATCGTTTAAGCGAAGCCTTAATGACTATTTATAAGTTGTTATGGGATGATTTTTCTTCATGGTACCTTGAGATAATAAAACCAACTTTTGGACAACCTATTGATGTTGAAACATTTAAGTCGACTGTTCGATTTTTTGAAAATAACATGAAGGTTTTACATCCATTTATGCCTTTTATTACAGAAGAAATCTGGCAGTTTATAGCAAAAAGATCTCCTGAAGAAGCTTTGATCGTATCTGAATATCCAATTTTAAAGAAATACGATACAAAACAAATTGATGAATTTGAATCTGTAAAAGAGATAGTTTCAGGTATTAGAACCATTCGAAAAGATAAAAATATTTCATTTAAAAATACGATCGATTTGTTTGTGATGAATAGTGATGATTTCACTTCAGATTTTGATACTATTATAAGTAAGATGGGCAATATAGCCGAATTTAATTATGTCGATAAAAAGGTTGATGCTGCTATGAGTTTTAGGGTAAAAGCAAATGAATATTTTATTCCGATGGGTGACTCCATTGATGCTGAAGCTGAAAAAGTTAAACTTGTAGAAGAATTAAGATACACTGAAGGCTTTTTAAAATCAGTTCAAGGAAAGCTCAAGAATGAACGTTTTGTCAATAATGCGCCTGAACAAGTTGTTGCTGTTGAACGAAAAAAAGAAGCTGAAGCTATCGCAAAGATTGAAACACTCAAAGTTAGTATAGCTGGTTTGTAAAGATAATATCAATTTTTTACAGGAATTCTATTTCTATTAATAATTTTTCTATAACTTTGACCGACCGTTCAGTCATAAATTATGAGTCCGCGTACAAAACAACAATTAGCACAGTTAAAAGAGGAGCGAAAAGAACAAATATTGGAGGCCGCTTTTCAACTATTCAGTATAAAAGGATATAACCATACGTCGGTAAATGAGATTGCGATAAAAGCAAAACTCTCAAAAGGTTTGCTGTATAATTATTTTGAAGGTAAGGAGAAACTACTGAATGAGGTAGTATTATTTGCTTTTAAAGATACGACTGAAATGGGTGCTTCACTACTTAAAAGTGTCGATAACTTATCACCTGAAAAAATATTTAGAATACTGATTGAATCCTATTTTTCTATGTTACAGGTGCAGGAAGAACTGATGAAGCTAATCCTATCTTTAGCGGTGCAGGTAAGTGCTATTCCTTCAGTTCATGATACAATGCTGCAAGTGTATCATAATTTCTTAGGTCAATTAGAAGCTATTTTTAAGGAATTAAATTATAAAGATTACAAAAAAGAGGCCATACTTTTGGGAGCAATAATGGATGGAATCGGCATACAATACATGCTTGATCCAACAAATTTCCCTTTGGATGAAATGAAAGAAATGATTATTAATAAATATATAGACAATGAGAATGACAGTAATAAGTAAATTTTTCATGACGCTTTTACTTTTGCTTTTTTTTGCTATTTCGTACGCTCAAACAGCTGAAGAAATTATTAAAAAAGCAGATGAGAAATACCGTGGTAAAACCTCGTATTCTGAAATGACAATCCATATAATACGACCAAAATGGTCTAAACAAATGAAGATAAAAGGTTGGTCAAAAGGAACCAAATATTCAGTTTCTATAGTAACCAGTCCGGCCAAGGAAAAAGGAACTGTCTTTTTGATGCGTGATAAAGAAGTATGGAATTATATGCCAACAATTGATCGTACCATAAAATTTCCACCTTCTATGATGTTGCAAAACTGGATGGGAACCGATCTGACCAATGATGATTTGGTAAAACAATCATCCATTTTAGAGGATTATACCCATAAGATAACCGGAGAGGAGAAAAAGGAAGGCTACACGTGTTGGGTCATAGAATTAATTCCCAAAGAAGATGCTCCTGTAGTTTGGGGAAAAGTTGTTATTTGGGTTGATAAATCAGAATATATGATGCTGCAAACAGACTATTATGACGAAGATAATTATCTAGTAAACCAAATGATAGGTTCAGAAGTTAAAGTTTTTAGCGGTAAAAAATTACCGTCTAAATTACGTGTTATACCCGTTGAAGAAGAAGGGCAGGAGACTATTTTAACCTATGATAAACTTAAGTTTGATATAAAGATTTCAGATCAGTATTTTACGACTAATTATATGAAGAGAATACGATAATTTAGTATTTAGTAAGCTTAGCACATAAAGATAATGCTATTTTTATAAACCATTAACCTATTGATAATTAATAATGCTTTTAAAACTCGCTTGGCGAAATATATGGCGCAATAAAAGACGAACACTCATAACTGTTGCATCTATTCTATTTGCAGTTTTGTTTTCTATTTTTATGAATGCTTTTCAAAAAGGAGCATGGGTTCGTATGTTAGATAATATTGTTAACTACTATTACGGGTATGCACAAATTCACCAAAAAGGCTATTGGGAAGAAAAAACAATTAACGATGCACTAGAACTAAATGAAGAATTGTGGCAATTACCGAGTAATATTGAAGGTTTAGAACAAATTATACCTCGTTTGGAGACCTTTGCATTGCTTTCTTCCGGAGAGCATACGAGCGGTATGATGATCGTCGGTACAAATCCTAAAGCAGAAGACCAACTCACACAACTTAAATCAAGATTAACGGAAGGTGTTTATTTTGAAAAATCAGATAAAGCGTTACTAATTGCAGGAGGTGTAAAAAGTTTATTAAAAGTTAATTTGGGTGATACACTTGTAATTCTTACACAAGGGTACCACGGTGTAAATGCTGCCGGCAAATATCCTATTAAAGGGATCGTTCATTTTGCATCACCCGATCTGAATAAACGAATGATTTATCTACCATTAGAAGAAACACAAGATTTATTAGGAGCATCATCTATGGCAACATCATTAGCGTTACGACTAAATGAAAGAGATGATTTAGAAAGTGTTATGGAGCAATTAAAAACTCAATTGGATACAGAAAAGTACGAGATAATGGACTGGCAGTCTATGTTACCCGACTTAGTAGAAGCTCAAAAAACAGATGCAGCCGGGAACTATATTTTCCTTTTAGTGCTCTATTTAATAATTTCATTTGGTATTTTTGGGACTGTATTAATGCTGGTAAAAGAAAGAGAGCATGAGTTTGGAATTTTGCTTTCTATAGGAATGAGTAGAAGATTGCTAGCCTTTTCTACTTGGCTGGAAATTTTATTAATGGCATTGCTTGGCGTTGTGTTTGGGATGTTGGCAGCTCTGCCTTTAGTATATTATTTTAAAGTAAATCCGATAGATTTTAGCAGATATGAAGACATGGCTGAAAATTATGAAAAATGGGGATTTGATCCTATATTTCCTACAATAATGGATGCTTCACTATTCTATTCGCAAGCTATCTTGATGCTTATTATTACAAGCTTATTGGCATTATTTGCAATTTGGAAAATTTATAAATTAAAACCCGTTGAAGCAATGAGAGAATAAAAGGGTTTTGGAGATACGATATTAGATTTGTCCATAAAGTAAGAGGAGTTATAAAAAAAATCAACAATCGTACATCGTAAATCAACAATCATAAATCAACAATAGTAAATCAAATGGTTCTAAAAATAGCATGGCGAAATGTATGGCGAAATATCACAAGAAGTCTTGTGGTAATGGGTGCTATTATAATAGGTATTTGGTCTATTATTTTTTTGGTTGGAATGGTCAATGGTATGATAGAAAGTTATATCGATAATGCCATTAAAAACGAAGTTTCTCATATTAAGATCCACCATCCTGAATTTATTAAAGATAAAGAAAGCAAGTATTATATTACTGAAATAGCTAATGTTAAAGCTATAATAGATACAATTTCCGGGGTAAAAGCAGTTTCCTATAAAACGATTACGAATACGATGATTAGTTCGAGTCATTCCGGAAGAGGAATCAGTACGATAGGTATTAACTCTAAAGATGAAATACACGTGTCAGGAGTGTCTCAACATATTGTGGAAGGCAACTATCTTACGGACACAAAAAAAAATCAAATTTTAATAAGTAAAAGAACGGCAAAAAAACTAAAAGTAAAGTTACGTTCAAAAGTTGTTTTGACTTTCCAAAATTTAGAAAATGAAATTACGATGGGTGCTTTTAGAGTTGTTGGTTTGTTTGAAACGGGCAATAATATTTACGACGAATCAGTAGTTTTTGTTCGTCAAAATGATATTAATAACTTATTGGGAATGAATGGATACGGACATGAGGTAGCTATTTTAATTGATGACTTAACTGAGTTAGAAAGTGTGCAAAAACGGATCGCAAACTTGTTTCCTGACCTTTTAGTCAGAAATTATAAAGAAGTGCAACCCGAATTGGGATTATTCCAATCACAGATAAAAATGGTCGGAATTATTTATATGGTCATCTTTATGTTAGCCTTGATTTTTGGAATTATCAATACGATGATGATGGCAGTTTTGGAGCGAGTTCGAGAGCTCGGGATGTTGATGTCCGTTGGGATGAATAAAACGAAAGTCTTCCTGATGATTGTTGTTGAAACTTTGTTATTAGCCATAATTGCTGCTCCAATTGGTTTGTTTTTGGGATATATTACAACACATTATTTCCATAAAACGGGAATTAATTTATTTTTCTATTCCGAAGAAGGGATGAAACAATTTGGATTTGATAAGTTTATTTATCCTAATGTGCCAACAGAAACCTTCTGGCAATTGGTTGTTGCTGTGAGCTTAACAGCACTTTTGGGTTCATTATATCCGGCGTGGAAAGCTATCAGATTACGACCTGTTGAGGCAATTAGAGGAAGTTTTACTTCTGACAAGACTAGAATTTTTACAAGAATAATAAATTTTATAAATAATAAATTACTTAATCGTAAATTAAAATGAGTCTTATAACAATTAAAGGAGTCACCAAAACTTACAATCCTAAAAAGATTCCGGTTCATGCTTTACGTGGAATTGATTTAACGATTGAAGAAGGTGAGTTTACAGCTATTGTAGGGCCATCAGGTTCCGGAAAAACCACGTTGCTCAATATTATAGGTGGACTGGATCGACAAACTGATGGTGAAGTATTTGTAGATGGCGTGAATATTTCAGATTTATCAGATAATAGATTGATTGATTTTAGAAAGAAAAAAATTGGATTTGTATTTCAATCGTATAATTTGATTCCGGTTTTTACCGCTGCAGAAAATATCGGGTTTATTATGTTATTACAAAATAAATCAAAAGATGCAATTGCTTCACGTGTATCCGATTTGTTAAAATCAGTGGGTATTGAAGAACAAAGAGACAAAAGACCCAGTCAAATGAGTGGTGGGCAACAACAACGTGTAGCAGTTGCAAGAGCTTTAGCATCCAAACCAAAGTTTGTATTGGCCGACGAGCCTACTGCCAATCTAGATTCAAAATCTACTGCTGATTTATTGGATATTATGGAAAACCTCAATAAAAATGAAGGAATGACCTTTGTGTTTTCTACGCACGATCAGCGTGTAATTGACAGAGCACACAGAATTGTAACCATAGAAGACGGAAAAGTGATTCGTGATGAGAGCGTTGAATAAAGATTAATGATAATGATAATTAGAAATAGTAATTATAGTAAGCTCTTAGCGTTCTTTGCGAATTCTTTGGGATTTTTGCGTGAAATCTTGCGAGCTGCACGATTATTAATTTTTATTTTGCTATTTACCTTGCAATCACACGCGCAAGAAACCCAAACTTGGGTACAACAAAACATCCAATTTTCAGGTTATATAAAATATTTAAATACAGCGACTTTTCAAGATTTAGATGCTATTCTAAATGATAATATTCTACACAACCGCTTAAATTTAAAAGTTTATCTAAATGATAATTTTTCAACTACACTCGAAGTTCGGAATAGAGTTTTTTGGGGAAATAGTATTCAAGGTGTCCCTGATTATGCAACTTTTATAGACACGGATTTTCAAGATATTGATCTTAGTATCAATTTAGTAAATAAGCCGGCATTGTTGGTGCACTCAAAAATTGACAGATTGTATATTGAATACCAATCTGATAAATGGCATGTTACATTTGGACGTCAACGTATCAATTGGGGTAAAAACCTAGCTTGGAATCCCAATGATTTATTCAATGCTTATAATTTTTTTGATTTTGATTATGAAGAACGACCCGGAGCAGATGCTTTAAGGGTTCAATATTACACTTCAGGAAATTCAAGTATAGAAACAGCAATTAATTATACAGATAAATGGGAAGACAATACCTTGGCTCTAAAGTATAATTTTCATAAGTACAATTACGATTTTCAAGTCTTAGCAGCCAAATATCTACAAGATTATACACTTGGAGTAGGATGGGAAGGTGCTATTAAAAATATGGGAATCAAAGGAGAGTTAAGTTATTTTATTCCACAAGAAAATACAGATGAAACTGAAAATGCTTTTGTAGGAGCTGTTTCGATGGATTATTATTTTAAAAATGGTGTCTCAATAAATTTGGGCACCTTATATAATAGTTTAGGTGTCACAGACAGAACAGAAATAGATTTGACAAGTTTGAACAATTTCACACAATCCGCTAAAAGACTAATGCCCAATAGGTGGTCTTTTTTTGGGCAAATATCCAAATCAGTTACTGCCGCTTTGAATACTTCTTTTTCAACAATTTATGCATACGAACTCCAAGGTGTATATTTAATGCCACAAGTCAGTTATAGTATAGCACAAAACTGGGATTTTGATACAGTTGCACAAGTGTTTTACGGCAAAGAAGAAGATAGCTTTGAAAACATTGCCAATTCCATTTATTTGCGATTTCGATGGAGTTTTTAGTAATGACTACAATTTCTCAACCAATCTAAATCCTTCTCCGTGTATGTTTACAATCTCTACCTTAGGATCCTTACTTAAATATTTACGTAGTTTGGCAATATAAACATCCATGCTTCGAGAAGTGAAGTAGTTATCATCTCTCCATATTTTTGTCAAGGCTAATTCACGAGGCATTAAATCATTTTTATGTTCTGCCAGCATCTTGAGCAGTTTGTTCTCTTTTGGAGATAATTTTTGGGGTTCACCTCCTTTATAAATCAATTGACGTAACTTAGAGTTGAGATAGAAACCTCCAATTTCAAATTCAAAAACGTCTTCACTTTTTCCTGTTTCGTTATCTTTTCGTTGGAAAATGGCTTTAATTTTATAAAGCAAAACTTCAGAATCAAAAGGCTTTGTTAAGAAATCATCAGCTCCTACCTGATACCCTTTTAAAACATCCTCTTTCATCGTTTTTGCTGTCAAAAAGAAAATGGGAATCTGTTTGTTTTTTTTACGAATGTCTGCAGCGAGTGAAAAACCATCTTTACGAGGCATCATTACATCCAAAATACAAAGATCATAATCATTGTTTTTAAAGAATACAAAACCCTCGAGTCCATCTTTAGCTAGTGTAACGTCAAAATCGTTTAAACTGAGGTAGTCACTTAGTACATTTCCAAAATTAGGATCGTCTTCTACTAGTAATATGCGTTTGTTTTTCATGGTGTTTGATTTAGATATTTACTTGTGTTATCAATTATTAGTATTATTTTTAGTGTTTTAAGTTGTGGTTTCTCGTGGCTCTTTATTTAGACAATAGGGAGCTTTACGGTAAATGTGCTTCCTTTTCCTTTTTGGCTTACAACGCTTATACTCCCTTGGTGAATTTCTATTATTCTTTTTACATAAGAAAGGCCTAATCCGTGCCCTTTTACATTGTGAATATTTCCGGTTTCTTCTCTGTAAAATTTATCAAAGATATGCTTTAGTGTATTTTTATTCATTCCGATACCCCGATCACTGATATGTATTAATATGTTTTGCGCATCATTTTCAGTATAAATGCTAATTTCAGGTTTTGCGTCAGTATATTTGATTGCATTGTCAAATAAATTAACAAACATATTAGTTATATGGAAGGAATTTCCAAGAATTTCTGTTTCTATGGCTTCCAATTTTAATCGAAGTTTTCCTTCTCTATTATTAATAAGTAATTGAACATGTGATAAAGCTTCTTCGATAATTTCATGAATGTCAATAATTTCCTTTTGTACATCTAATCGACTTTTTTCAAGCTTTGAGATGCGTAAAACAGTTTCCACCTGTGCATGCATTCTTTTATTTTCCTGGCGGATCATTTTAACGTAGTTTTGGATCTTATTTTTATCGTCAATAATTTTAGGGTTTATAATAGCATCAAGAGCGAGATTTATCGTAGCGATAGGTGTTTTAAATTCATGGGTCATATTATTAATAAAATCAGTTTTCATGGCTGCTAATTTCTTTTGCCTGTTAAGTTGGTATAATGTCATAGCAAAAACACTGATAATTGTAGCAATAAAAAGAATTGATAAAATTAAATTTTTTGAAATACTCGATAAAATATAGTTTTGTTTTTTTGGAAAATTTACATAAAGTTGGTAATTTCCTTTTCTATTTTCATTAGAAAACAAAGTAGTATAGTAACTTTTTTCTTTTTGGATTTTAAAATATCCCGACTTGACGGATGTCAGCATTTGATTGTCATAGATTGCAAATTTAAAAGGTGTTTCTATTCCCCTGTTTTCGAATTGACGACTGAGCATGTCTTCCAATTCATTGCTGCTAATTCTCGTGTTTATGGGTGATCTTTTTATTTCCTCATAGAGTGCATCTCTAAAAAGATCTTTGTCAAGAGCGGTAAGTTCACTAAATTGAATGTTGTGTTCTTCGGGGGTTAACGCTTTAATATCTTTATCACTGATATAGTACGTGCTTTTAAATACATCTTCTTTGCTAAAGGTTCTTTTGAATGTGAGGCTGTCTTGACTAAAAAAATCAGTTGGGACTTTATACTTTTGTTCTAAAATAGTACGTGCATAAGTGAATTTTTCGTTTTTAGCAGTGTCGATTTGTTGATAAATTATTTTGGAAATACCTGCTTCAGTTGCTAAATCAATGTCCCTGGCAAGACCGCTGTATTTTTTTAAATAGTATTTGAGTTCTTTATTCTGAATGTTTTTAGAAACGGTTTTCATAGCTTCATACACATCACTAGAAAATTGTTTTTCACGTATTTGCATCGAACTTCGAATCCAAAAGATTTGAACTACAATAATTCCTGTTAGAGCGGCGCTCATAACAGCAATAATCAACAAAAAAGTAGACTTACGCATTCTTCAAAAGTAAACTATTAATCTTAAAATTTTATAAGATTTAGATAAAATTAACACAAAGACCGTGCTATTAACGATAAATTAAGAAAATAGTATTAAAAAATTGATGTAAATGTATTTTTTGAGCTTTAGGTAAGAAGAAAGTTTAGGTTGAGAAGAGAAAAAATAAATTTTTAATCCTGTCTTCGCCAAATGGGTCACCTAGAGTAAAATTCAATTTCAAATGCATTC
>JAOZTK010000021.1:18577-21627 GCA_029942185.1 Flavobacteriaceae bacterium | reverse complement strand
ATAAATTAAAAATTCGGATAAAAATAGTTATTTTTTTACAATCTAAGTTCGCTTATGAAATTTTTTGAAAAAAAGTTATCATTCATGCCTTGATAAGTTGGTTTTAACCCTACCAGCGTTTAAAACGCTGGTAGGGTTAAAACTTTACTCGATTATAAATTCATCTATATCATCTATATTTGGCTTCCTTGAATGATAGTTTCTAAAACTTTCAACAGTATCAAATATTTCAACAACTCGTTTTCTTTGTAAATGTGTTGGTTTAGTGGATAAAACACTCCCATAAGATGACCATGGATAATCAGATATGTTATCTACAAAACCATGTTTTACAGGATTGTTATGGATGTAATATATCATATTCTGAAAATAGCTTTCATTAGATATTAGTTTTCTCTCAAACGGCTTTTCGAATAAACTTCCCGTTCTCTTATGTCTTTTGTTTATTGATTGAGTATAAGCGTTAAACAAATTTGAAAACTGTTTCGAGCTATTGATTGTTTTAGGTTTCTCTACAGTTGAATAGGTTAGTAAGCTTGAATCTATTTCATGTTGCATTTTTATATAAACCAAAACATGAAAATGATTTTTTAACAAAACCCAGGCATACGTTTCTGTTACTGGCGTAATATATTTTTCGTACAATCTAAGAAAATGGTAATAATTTTCATTTTCGTAAAATAGGTTATCACCATTATTTCCCCTGTTGTAAATATGGTAATAGTTCCCTTCGATTAATGGTATTTTGTTCATAGTACTATTTTTTTCTTTTTTCACTCTTAACTCTACCAGCGTTTTAAAACGCTAGTAGAGTTAAGAATTGGAAATATTATAAATTCTTTAAAATAAAATCCGTCATTTTTTTATACAGATGCAAACGTGTGTTTTCTCCTCTATAAATACCATGTGTTCTGTCGGGATAGAGTTCACTATCAAATGGTACATCCGCTTTGATCAGTGCATTTATCATTTGCATAGCATTTTGCACATGCACATTATCATCACTAGTTCCGTGGACTAACAATAGTTTTCCTTTTAATTTATCTGCAAAAAACAAGGGCGAGTTATCATCATAACCTTTTGGATTCTCTTGTGGTGTCTGCATATAACGTTCCGTATAAACAGAATCGTAAAAACGCCATGAAGTTACAGGCGCCACCGCAATTGCCATTTTAAAAGTATCTTCTCCTTTTAAAATTGCATTTAAACTTGTAAATCCACCATAAGACCAGCCCCAAATACCGATACGATTCGCGTCGATATAAGAGCGTTTTCCTAATTCTTTAGCTGCTTCTATCTGATCAATAGTTTCGTATTTACCTAGTTCCTTATAAGTAACTTTAGTAAAAGCAGTTCCTTTTCCTCCGGTACCGCGACCGTCAACACATGCAATAATATAGCCTTTGGACGCCAACAAATAATACCAATATTCATCATAACCATTCCACCTGTTTTGAACTGATTGCGAACCCGGACCTGAATATTGATACATCAATACGGGATATTTCTTTGTCTCATCAAAATCTGTGGGTTTAATCATCCACATATTAAAAGTACCGGATTCTGTACGTATGCTCGAAAACTCTTTTTTTCCTACATTGTAATATTCCAATTTATTTAATAATGCATTGTTATTTTTTACTTCTTTGATCTTTGTTGCATCTGCACTATGTAAAGTATAAATACTCGGAGTATTCGCATCTGAAAAATTGTTGATATAATACATCTTGTTTTTGCTAAATGAAGCTGAATTAAAACCGTAAGCTGCACTTAAACGTTTTTTATTCTTCCCATTCAAGCCTATAGCATAAACTGTTCTGTTGATACTTCCATCTTCAACCGATTGATAAAATGCAAGTTTTGTTTTTTCATCTACTCCATAAAAATTAGTAATATCCCAATCCCCTTTGGTAATTTGATTCCTCAGGCTCCCATCTGCATTGTAATAATACAAATGATCAAAACCGTCTTTTTCACTACGCCATATAAAACTGTTATCCTTTAAAAATGTCAGTACATCACGTACATTGACATAGGTATTCGAGGTTTCTTCTAAAACTAGTTTTGCTAATTGCGTTTGCTTATCTACAAAATGTAGTTTTAGGCTGTTTTGTCGTCTATTTGTGGTTTGAACAGACAATATATTGGCGTCTTTTGTCCATTTTAACCTCGGGATATATTCGTATTGCCCCAAATCGATTTTACTTGTGGAGCCAGTTCCTAAAGAATACAAGTACAAGCTTACTTCTGAATTTTTTTCACCCGCTTTTGGGTATTTAAAAGTATGCGGATAGGGATATAAATCCTTAGCGTACTTCATCATCGTAAACTCCGGAACTTCTGTTTCATCAAAACGTAAAAAAGCGAGACAAGTTCCGTCTGCATTCCATTGAAAAGCACGTACAAACCCAAATTCCTCTTCATAAACCCAATCGGTTACTCCATTGATAATTTTATTTATTTTTCCATCAAAAGTAACTTGTGTCGTTTTATTATTAACTAAATTCTTAATAAAAATATTATTTTTTAAAACATAAGCGACTTTTTTACTATCCGGTGAAAAAGCAGCTTCTTGTATTTTTGTATCTGCTACTTTTTGCAGCTTCTTTGTTTTTAAATCATATACATAAAAAAATGCATTTTCGGAATGACGATAAATGGGCTCTGAATCGGTATTTAGCAATAATTTTGTCTCATCGCTATTAAAAGAATACGACTCAAAATAGTCCAAATCGGTTAAATCTTTACTATCGACTATTGTACTAACTTTTTCTAAAGTTTTGTAACTGTATTTATCGATTAGACTACTGCGGGTTTCACGATTATAATCTAATAATGTGTAATAATCCCCTTGCATAGAATGCAATGAATTCAAACGCTCCGCACGAAATGTGCCTTTTTGCCATATATCTTCAAGTGTTATGTCTTTTAAATTAACTGCATCTTGTGCAAAGAGATAATTGTCTGAAGCACTTCCTATAAATAAAATGGAAATTAATAGCATTGTGAGATATCGCATAAGAGAAAAATTTAAAGAAGCACAATATTAC
>JAOZTK010000021.1:0-18477 GCA_029942185.1 Flavobacteriaceae bacterium | reverse complement strand
TTAGCATTATTGCTCTGAGCTCTTGTCGTAAAGACTTTAGCACGCAACTCAGTACGGGTCAATTAGAATTTTCTAAAGACACCGTATTTTTGGATACAGTCTTTACAGGTATAGGCTCCAGTACCTACGCATTAAAAGTTTATAACCGCAGCAAAAACGATATCACAATTCCCAACATACAATTAAATAAAGGAGATGATTCCGGTTATCGTTTAAATGTAGATGGAATCCCCGGACAATATTTCGAAAACATTGATATACTGGCTAAAGATAGTATTTATGTATTTATCGAAACAACTATAGATTACAGTTTGGCTACTGATCCTTTGTATATAGACGAGTTAGTTTTTGATTCCGGAGAGAACCGACAAGATGTCAAATTGATTACTTTGGTTCAAGATGCCGTTTTTTTATTTCCTAATAAAGAAAATGGTGTGATTGAAACCCTAGTAATTGATGGTGAAGAAACCACTATCCAAGGACGTTATTTAGAAAATGATGAACTCACTTTTACCGATGAGAAACCCTATGTAATTTATGGATATATGATGGTGGGAACAGCGGAAAATGAAGCAAAGACATTGACAATAGAAGCAGGAACCAATGTGCATTTTCACGCAAACTCAGGTTTATTTGTCAATCAAAATTCAAGTTTACAGGTATTGGGAAGCCTCAATATTGAAGGACAAGCCCAAACTGAAGTCGTTTTTCAAGGGGATCGTTTAGAACCCGAATTTGAGAATACTCCCGGACAGTGGGGAAATATTATTTTATTTCCATATAGTCAAAATAATAGCATTGATTACGCTACCATAAAAAATGGTACAATTGGAATAATCGCTTATGGGAACAATACAGGAACTCCTGTTTTGACAATTACTAATTCGCAGATTTACAACAATTCTCTTTTTGGAATTTTAGGATTACAATCAAATATAAAAGGGAATAATCTAGCCATCAATAATTCAGGATTGTCGGCATTTTCAGCTATGGTAGGTGGAAAATATGAATTTACTCATTGTTCTTTTGCAAATTCTTGGAATACACCCCGAAGCACGCCCAATATCTGGTTACTGGATTCCAACTCCAGAATAAAAAAAGAAGAGGAAGAATTATTCACCTACGAATTAGATGTGAATTTTACAAACTGTATTATTAGCGGTTCGGCAAATATTGAGCTTGAATTTGAACAAGAAGGCAACAAAGATTTTGATTTCTATTTTGCCAATAATCTAATACAGTTTAACGATGTCAATAACATCTTTGCCGGAAACCCTTTTTATGACTTTTTTAATACTGATTATTTCACAAATAACATCTTTAATGAAAATCCGGACTTCAAAAATCTACAACTGAACGAACTTAATATCGGTGATAATTCCGCAGGAATCGGACACGCAAATCCTGCCGGTACGCTACTCGTCCCATTTGATATTCTTGAAACTCCTCGCATAATTCCGGCAGATATTGGTGCTTATGAGCACATTATTTTTGAAGAGTAAAAAGTGTCGCTTTCTTTTTCCAAAGAAGAGGAACCTTTATTTGTTATAACAATTAATGAACACTGTTGAAACAAGCTTTTCAGATAATTCTGCATTCTAAATTCTGATTTCTGAATTGAATACTTATCTTTGCTCAATGCAAAAAAATATCATCATAACGGGTGCGAGTAAAGGAATTGGATTTGAATTAGTGAAAATTCTTTCGATTACTCATAATGTCCTAGCTATTTCTAGAAATGTAAAACCTCTTAAAAAGCTAGAATCCTCTTCTGAAATATATGAAGAGCGTGGTACATTAAAAACCCTAGCTTTAGATATAACGAATACACATTATTTGAATAAAGCGGTAAGCTATGTCAAGAACCATTGGGATCATGTGGACATTATCATCCATAATGCAGGAAAACTAATCAACAAGCCCTTTTCTGAAACGACGACAAAAGATTTTTTTAAAATCTATCAAGTAAATGTCTTTGCTGTAGCGGAATTGACTCGCTTGATACTCCCCTATCTTGGAAAGGGAAGTCATGTGTTAAACATCACAAGTATGGGTGGCATTCAGGGAAGTTCAAAATTTGCAAGACTTTCAGCTTACAGTTCCTCTAAAGGGGCACTTGTAATACTGACGGAATTATTAGCTGAAGAATATAAAGACAGTGGTATTTCCTTTAACGCTTTAGCGCTAGGAGCTGTACAAACAGAGATGCTGGAGAAAGCTTTCCCAGGGTACAAAGCACCTACTACCGCTAATTCTATGGCGGCTTACATTGCTGATTTTGCTCTTTTTGGAAATAAATATTTTAATGGCAAAGTGTTACCCGTGGCCAATACAACACCTTAAATTGGGTTTGGGCAATATGAATTTATAAATAAAAAAACTAAATTACATTTTATTGTAAATGGATAAAAAAAAGTATCAAATTGTATTAAAAGATTATCTGCCGGAAAAGGCAATCGATGGAGTTATTGAACTACTCGACAAACACCCTGTTCATTTAATAATAACGAGAAAACGCGTTACAAAACATGGCGATTTTAAAGTATTGAGGAATGGGCAATTACAAATTACTGTTAATCACGATTTGAATAAGTACAGTTTTTTATTGACTTTGATTCACGAACTTGCACATCTCACTACTTATAAAAAAATTAAAAAAAATGTAAAACCACATGGGATAGAATGGAAAAATGAATTCAAATACTTGATGCTCCCTTTTTTAAACAATTTCGTTTTTCCGAATAATGTACTTCCCTATTTGGCGCAATACTTAAAAAATCCTAAGGCCGCAACAGGTTCAGATGTACAATTATCGATGGCACTAAAAGGATATGACGCTGCATCTGACACTACCCATTTGTTTGAATTAACAACCGGAGACGAGTTTATATTGCGGAAAAAAAGCTTTATCTTAGGCAACAAAAGACGAACTCGTTATGAATGTGTTGAAAAATTTACAAATAAAAAGTATTTGATTCATATAAATGCTGAAATAAAAAGACTTTAGACGTAAGACTGGTAAACAAACAGAAAAAAAATGAAAAATGACAATTATTATGCAGTAATTATGGCAGGTGGCGTAGGTTCGCGTTTTTGGCCGGTTAGCACACCTGATCATCCCAAACAATTTCATGATATGTTGGGAACCGGAAAATCACTATTACAACAGACTTTTCATCGTTTGCAAAGTTTAATCCCAGAGGAAAATATTTTAATCTCAACAAATAAACGCTATAAGAGTTTGGTAAAAAATCAATTGCCAAACACAGGCAATCTGCAATTGGTTTTGGAACCTACCATGCGAAACACTGCTCCTGCTATTTTATATACTGCATTAAAAATCTATCAAAAAAATCCGGATGCACTAATTTTAATTGCGCCAAGTGATCATTGGATCGATAAAGAAGAGCAATTTCTAAAAGACTTAGAAAAAACCTTTCAAGCTTGTGCTCAACAAGATATATTGATGACTTTGGGCATTGAGCCATCTTATCCCAATACAGGTTATGGCTATATCCAATATTCAAATAGTGAAAACTCAATCAAAAAGGTTGTTCGATTTACAGAAAAGCCGACTATTGAAAATGCCAGAAAGTTTATTAGCAGTGGCAACTTTCTATGGAACGCAGGCATCTTTGTTTGGTCAGCGAAAAGTATCATAAAAGCTTTCCAAACACATTTACCTGAAATGTTTAGCTTGTTTAATAAAGGAAAAAGTATTTGGAATACCGATTTTGAAGATGATTTTATCAGAGACATTTATCCAAAAGCAGAAAATATTTCTATTGACTTTGGGATCTTGGAAAAAGCAAAAAATGTAAAAGTATTACCCGTAGCTATAGGTTGGAATGATTTAGGAACATGGGGCGCTTTGTATCAAAAATTAAACAAAGACCCTCATCAAAACGCAGTTGTCAATGCTGATAGTTTTTTTACCGATGCTTCGGGAAATATGATTCGTACAGAAAAAGATAAAAAAGTTATTATTAAAGGGCTAAAGAATTTTATCGTCGTTGAAAACGATGGAATTTTAGTAATTTTACCCAAAAAAGATGAACAAATAATCAAGGAACTGTCAAAGTTGATTTGAAAATAATAAATAAATGAGCGAAAAAACTAAACCCGTAAATGAAAAAAAACTATATATCAAAGAGTATTTAGCAGCCTTGTTTGATATAAAAAAAGGGACCAATAAAGAAGGAACAATCAAAGATATTGAAGATGGGATTTCTATCAAAGGTCATACAGCATGGATTCTGATATTCTCAATTCTTATCGCTTCTATTGGATTAAATGTCAGTTCGAGTGCTGTTGTAATAGGTGCCATGCTTATTGCTCCTCTTATGGGGCCAATCTTAGGGGTCGGACTATCTATTGCTATTAATGATTTTGAAACTTTAAAAAAATCTTTAATAAATTTAGGAGCGATGGTAGCCATAAGTCTAGCAACCTCATTTCTTTTCTTTAGCATTCCACTTTTTCAAGATCTAACACCGGAAATACTCGCTCGCACAAAACCTGATTTAAGAGATGTTTTGATTGCAATCGCAGGTGGTTTGGCCTTGATTATATCACTGAGCAGACGTAAAGAGATGACAAATACCATAGCCGGTGTTGCCATAGCGACAGCACTTATGCCACCCATGTGTACTGCCGGATACGGCTTAGCAGTTGGTAATTTCGAATACTTTCTAGGAGCTATGTTTCTGTTTATCATCAATTCAACTTATATTGCTCTTGCCACTTTTGTAATTTTAAAATTTTTACATTTTAGAAATGTCAAACAAATAGATTCCACTCGTAAAAAATTTATTGCTCGTCTTGCTTCCGGTGTAGCTTTAGTTCTATTGCTCGGTAGTGTTTTTACTTTTTATGAATTGATTGTAAAAAAGAATTTTACCAAAAAAGCTGAAGATTTTGTCAGCGTATTAAAAAATGAAGGTGTTAGTATCATTGATCTGGATGCAGATGATTTTGATTTTAAACAAAACAGTGTTACGATAACGGTTTTTGGCAAAAACGTCTCTTCTGAAGAGCAAACTATTTGGAAAGAAAAAATGGTCCAATTAGGATTACCGGAAACTAAATTAATTATTCACCAAGGAAAGGATGATTCAGAAATTATTGAAGAAGTAAAACAACTACGTGTTACCTATGCAGATCAGTTAAAATTTATCAATAACCGCGATGCTATCATAAAAGACAAAGAGGCTTTGATAATTGAATTAAAAAACCGTTTAAAAGAATTTCCTTTTATACAAATTAGTCAAGAAGCCAAGATTAATTACAAGGGTTTACAATCGATTAGTTACGCAAATAGAATAACAACTGATTTTAATAATCTCGATACAATCGCTGTTTTTACGACGCGATGGTATGACTCAGTGCCCAATACAAGTGAACAGTTTAACATGCTGCATCTTTGGCTAAAAACACGTTTGGAGTTGGATACCTTGGTGCTAGTAAAAGAGTGATTTTTTTAGCACAGAGAATCCTGGATTACAAAGAAGCACCACTAGCAATAGCACTTTTCAAGGATGTTGCATATTTATGATTTTCTACGACTTTTTCTAAAACTTCAATTGGAAAAACATCTGATTCTTTAATCCAATAGGATACAGCACTTAAAGCGGCTCCTTTTTTGCCTGCGTTTTTTATAAAAGCTTTAGAAGTGTAGCCATCATCAACTCCAATTTTTTCATCTAAATAAACTTTAGAATCAGGAGTTATTCGATCTTTTACTTTTTTCCACCCATCTTCAGTTACAATCAATACAGCACTTGGTTTTTCAAGGCCGGTATAATTGATAGGTTCTTTAGACAAAATAACTTCAGCTACTGAAAAACCTGTTCCAACTGTTATAGGATATTCGCCTTTCATAGAAACGTGTAAACCAGCTAACATACCTGCTTGCGCTAACATTTTTGCTGCTGACTGAACTCCACCACCAGCAGAACCAGCAATAACAACTCCTATTTTATTTTTATAATTAGATGAAAACTGTGTGTTAAGACCTTCTAAATTATTAAACAATGATTTTGTTCTTCTAATTCGTGTATGGCCAATTGGTCTGTCATTTACTAGTTTTTCTTCATCAACGGTAAAATATTGAAATTCTGACATCTTCTTCATACTATACGAAGTGCACAAACTGGTCATTTCCACTAATGAAAATCCTGGAGTAGCAATTGCTTCTTTAAGCACATTGTTAAAACTCTTCATCTTATTTACACGAATGCTAAATGCTGCTCCTGCTTGATGGGATAATCTAACAATGTCATAAGGTTCGGCATTATCGGCGCTTTGTTTGTAATCTTTAAAATGATTTGTAGATAGACCACTCACCTGACCTCCAGTCATACCAAAAAGTAAATTATTATATATAACCAAGGTCATGTCAATGTTACGACGTGAAGCTTCTAAAATATGCTGCAAACCAATAGTGGCACCACCATCACCCTGTATTACAATAACTTTTTTCTTACGATTATTCAAGCCTAGGGCTACTCCCGCACCCAAAGCAGGCGAACGTCCGTGTAAACCATGTATCGTATGCGATGCGAATAATGGGTCTACTAAACCGGAACATCCTATATCACTTACCATTGCTACATCTTTGGTTCCATAACCTAGATCTTCTAGTGCCTTTGTTATACTTCTTGTATTGATAATATGCCCACAACCGGGACAAAATGGCATTTTCTTTTTTATTAATATCTTTTCTGCTTCCATGATTTAAAATCTAATTAATTAACCGCTGCTTCAATTTCAGAAGGTCGAATCATACTTCCAAATTTATTGACCATTTTATATTTTGAAGATATTCTTTTTCCTACTAATAATTGTTTATACTGACCTGTTAGATTTTCTTCTACAAATGTGACCATATCATAGGAATCTATAATGTCATAAATTACTTGTGGCACCGGTAGTATAGTTTTGGCAATTAACACAGCTATTTTTTTACCGGACGCTCTTAGATTTGCTACAGCATCACGTGCAGCATCAGCGGTTATACCCCAGGAAACAATTAAATCTTTTGCCCCTTCATCTGCATCTAATTCATAAAAAGAAAATTCATCAACTCTTTCTATCAATTTTTCTCGGAGTCGTATGGTATTCCTCATGCTTTCCGGTGATCCTTTATGGATTAAACCATCCTCAGCATGGGTTGAAGAATTAAAACGTACTTGATACTTATCATTTCCTAGTGGATAAAAAGTAGGCACCTTATCTTCTCCAACCTTATAAGGCTGATAAGGTGGTTCAAAAGCTTTTGGTTTTCTGTCTACTTTTTTTATAGATTCTAATGAATTGATATCAAAACTCTTTTGGGTCATTACCATCTCTTTTGAGGTTAATAAAATTACCGGAGTTCTAAATTTTACTGCTGTTTTAACAGCTTCATTTGATAAAGTCCAAGCATCATTAAAATTTGATGGAGAAAATATGGGTAACGAAAATCCACCAGAAATCACACCTTCTAAGAATTTTAAATCCCCTTGGGCTCCCGTCGTTGCAGAACCTGTACTAGGTCCTAAGCGTTGCACTAAAACTAAAACCATTGGCAATTCCATCATAAATGCCATGTTTAATGTCTCAGTCATCAAAGCTAAGCCCGGAAATGAGGTTGCTGTAACCGGAATTTTCCCTGCAGCAGCATAACCGGCCATCCATTGTAAAACAGATATTTCATCAGGACCTGCCAAAAATTCAGGAAAACGCTCTTTAGAATATGAATAAAATAAATTAGACGGTGTTATAGGATAACCCACAAACACATCTGCACCTGATTGTACAAGAGCTTCTGTCATAATTCTAGAAGCATCAATCAAGACCTTTTTTGAAGTTTGAGTTGTCAAAAGAAATTCCTTTTTAGTTTCGAAAAGCAAAGGTATATTTTCCTTTTGAAATAAAAATATTTTTGATGTTTATTTTTCAACGAAATACCAAGCTTTTTTAAGAGTAAATATTTAGTTTATCTTTGTGGGTGTAATGATTTTTTAACCCACAAAAAGGAATAATGACAGGACAAAAAAAATTTGGTGCATTTTCAGGAGTTTTCACACCATCTATATTGACAATTCTCGGGGTGATTATGTATATGAGGATGGGTTGGGTTGTCGGTAATGCTGGTCTTATAGGCACGCTGATTATTGTCGTTATTGCACATGTTATTTCTATAGCCACAGGACTTAGTTTGTCTTCAATTGCCACCGACAAAAAAGTTGGTGCCGGAGGTATTTATTACATCTTATCACGAAGTATGGGAATACCCATAGGAGGTGCTATTGGGATTACTTTATATATTGGGACTGCCTTTTCTATTGCCTTATATCTAATCGGTTTTGCAGAGAGTTTTAATAGCTATTTTGGATTTGACATTGGAATTAACGGTTTGCGGATTGCGGGGACTATTGCCCTTATTATCCTAACTATCATTGCGTTGATTAGTACTTCTGTTGCCTTAAAAACACAATTTTTTATTCTGTTGGCAATAGTTATATCATTGATTTCCATATTTCTTGGATCCAATGAGTTTGTCCCACAAACCGTTGCGCTATTTTCCGATGATAAATCGGTTCCTTTAGAAGTAGTTTTCGCCATTTTTTTTCCGGCAGTTACCGGTTTTACCGCAGGAATTGCGATGAGTGGTGACTTAAAAGATCCTAAAAAATCTATCCCTCTAGGTACGATAGCAGCCATTGCAGTCGGATTTTTTGTTTATATCGGCCTTACATTTTTTCTTGCCTATTATATAGATTCTGAAACCCTACGCAGTGATTATAATATTTTAATGAAAATCGCTCTTTTTGCGCCGGTAGTTGTAGCCGGTATTTGGGGAGCTACTTTATCGTCTGCGCTAGGTGGTATTCTCGGAGGACCTAGAATCTTACAAGCCATGTCTATCGACAAAATTACGCCACGACTTTTTGGAAAAGGAAAGGGAAAAAACAACGAACCTGTCAATGCTCTTATACTCGTTTTTATCATTGCACAAGCAGGAATTTTGATTGGAGAATTAGATGTAATAGCGCGCGTAGTCTCTATGTTTTACTTGGCCGCTTACGGATTTATAAATCTTTCTTTTTTCTTGGAAAGTTGGGCGAATCCCGATTTTCAACCTACATTTAAAGTCAATCGTTGGTTTGGTTTACTCGGATTTTTAGCCAGTTTTGGTATTATGTTTAAACTAGATATGATGGCAATGTTTGGTGCTATTGTCGTTATTATCGGTATTTATTTCTTATTACAACGCAAACAAATAAAATTAGATTCTGGTGATGTATGGCAAAGTGTTTGGGAAAATATTGTAGCCAAAGGTCTTAAAAAACTAGATGCATCAGAACTTGACACAAGTACAAATTGGAATCCAAATATTATCTTATTCAGTGGTGAAAGTTCCCACCGTTCCTACCTACTGGAATTGAGCAAAACCTTATCCGGGCGTACAGGAATCGTCACTAATTTTAAATTGATTTTAGATAAAGAAAATCGGAAACCTCTAAAAAAATCCGAGCAGATCGTCAAGGAAAACTCTTTTGAAGATTTAGGAATATTCGCCAGACAAGTTCGAGTTGACAACATCTATACGGGTATTGAAAATATCGCTTCTACTTTTGGATTTTCGGGTGTAGAACCCAATACCATCATGATGGGTTGGCCTAAAGAATTGAGCAACTCTAAGAGTTATGCTAAGATGACAGAAACCTTGCTTCATCTCGATTACAATTTACTATATCTCGACTTCGACCAAAAAACAAAATTTGGAAAATACCAAACTGTCGATGTATGGTGGCGAGAAACCGACAGTAAGAATGCTGAAATGATGTTGAGCATTGTTCGGTTTATTCTACAATCTGCTGAGTGGAATAAAGCTAGAATTAGGGTGCTTTTTGTCAATCATAATAATATTGACAGCAACATTATCAAAACGAAAATTTCCAGACTTGTTGAGGAATTACGTGTAAATGTAGAAATTGTCGTAATTAATAATGGTGTTGAACAAAGACCTTTTTATGATATTATCGCATTGCAATCCTCTGATACGGATTTAACTTTAGTTGGAATTCCGAATGTCAAAACCGAAAAGCAAGCCACTTTTATACTCAACACAAACCAATTATTTAAAAGTATTGGTTCTACACTTTTGGTCAAAGCATCCAACAATTTCAATGAGTTGCAACTGGATTTATCCGAAACTCTTGGCGTTTCTAATAAAAAACACACCGAACTAAAGAAACTTCCGGCTTCTAGTGCCTCAAAAATTAATGCTATAGTAGGAGAATTAGACACTTTTTTGTCGGAATCTACTGGAAAATTAACGCGACCTGCACTGGAATCAATTACCTCTTTCTACGTTCATTTTACAGATACAATCACAACTGAATTTGATAAAACTCTTTTAAATTTAGAACAGAAACAAACGCAAAGTTCAATGATTCGTGAGGTTTATAAATTTATCAATAAAGCCATCCAATTGTCCGAAATTTTCAAGAAAGAGCAATTACACAGCTTAGAAAAAGTATTGGACAAAGGTTTAAACAAACTCCTGAATAACAGAAATGAATATTTGAATAAAGCTCTTAAAAATATAGATTTTGACCTTCCAAATACAAAAAAAATTAAATGGAAGCGTATTTTAAACTATTATTTTTCTGCAAGAATACTCCCAAACACTAGAGATGCCCTTTATGATTTTGGCGTAAATAGTTTTATGCTTCCAATCGAATTTTCAAAAACATTAAACAATGAAACACAATTATTCATTGAAAGTATAAATGCAAATAATCAGCATGCTTTAAACACATATAAACAAAATATTTCAAATTTATTTAAAGATCTAATGGATACTGCCAATGATCTTGAACATCAAACCAGTCAAGCACTTCGCATTTTTGAAAGAGATGTCTGTATAGAATTAATCGAGGGAATTGAAAGACCCGCTTTTATAAAGCGTTTAAAAAATGTATCTGCTAAATTCGACAAAAAGAAAATCAATTCTATTCAAAACGATTTAATCGGTTATGCTAAAGATTGGCACAGAAATCAATTGCTCGCTCATAAACAAGCCGAAGCCGGTTTGTACTTAACAAATTCCGGACTATCGCTGACCACTATCAATGAAACAATAAAAAAGCATATTGATATCAGCTACATTTATCCACAACAACGGAAGTTAGAAATCCTATCCAATGCTGAAAAAGTAATTCGCGAAAACATCCTTAAAAAAGAACAAAAACACACAAAGAATAATGATGTGGATGAAATTGCAGAAGGTTTCACCCCTATCAGCCTTAAAAACCTTTTGGCAAGAGAAGAAGGAAATGTTTTATCCTTATCCAATGCCATTCCAAATAGTGTTGAGTTAATGAGTCCTGCATCTTTTAACCTGTTTTCAAAAAGTCAAACCAAGTTTGTAGATACCTTAAAAATAAATCTGTCAAGTGTTCAAAATCATATAATCCAAGATATTTATTTGTCTCGTTTACAAGAGAGCTTGCAAAAATTTGAAACAGTTTATAACACCAATTCTGAGAGCATTTACAAGCTTGCAAATCGCATCAATCACCTTATCGATAAAAGTAATGATGATCACGAATTCGATACAATTCTCGATAAAGTTCATGATAAACTTATCGCGAATATTACGAAATTGTCCAATCTTAAAGATTCACTCCGATTAGATCTAGAAACCGACTTGCATCAAACAATTTACACACTTACAATTAGAACTATTCTAGATTCTGAGAAGCTATTATTAAGAGCTTCGAGAAAACCTATAAAACAAAATAAATTAAAGGAATGGTTTGTTGATAAAAACGACTTATTAAAAGAAAACTATCAACAAATACGCGATTTTATCATTCAAAGAAAACAAGATATAGATGCGATAAAATTTGACGAAAAACACCATGAATACGCTAACATTATAGATCAAACAAGCAATTTAATTTCAGCTTTATCTATAGACCCCGATTTGAAGAAATCATTGCCTTTCTACTACAAAAGGCTATTTACAGGAAGCCATACTGCCAATACAAATACCCTTAGGAAAAATGATTTAGACACAATTAAACGCACTTTAAATAAGATAGACAGTGGTATAAGTGGCGCTATTATGATTATTGGAAAAGCACAATCCGGCAAGAGTTTTTATACAGAAGCGGCTGCTAAAATCCCGGAAAATGTTGTTCGATATAGTATCAGACCTCCGTTAAAACAAAGTTTTACTACAAATGATTTACACCTAGGTTTCCAACAAGCTCTTTCTTTAAAAGGCACTAGCTCGTTTATACTAAATAATTTAACAAAGAAATCAGTCTTTATTTTTGATGATCTCGAAAAATGGTGGATTAAAAGCGAAGGCGGTGACGCCCTTATCAATTACTTGACAAAACTAATTGAAAATTATGGCGATCAGCATTATTTTATATTGAATATGAATATTCATAGTTATCCTATTATCAAACAAAGAACAGCTCTAGAAAAGCAACTTTTAACGACAATAATTGTTCGTCCCGTTGATAAAATTGCTTTAAAAGAAATTATTATTAATCGACATAGAATAGGAGGCGCTGAAATTTGGATAGACGATGAATTAGTCGGGAATTCAAACAAAGTTGATTCGATAATAAATGCTATTCACAGCATTTCTCAGGGGACTATCGGTGTAGCTCTAAACAAGTGGTTATCTAGTATTTCCATCAATGATGAAAAACAGTTAATACTAACTCACCCGGATGATCGCACATTTCCAAAAGTAAACAATCCGTACTGGAAATTGGTGTTGTATCATTTTGTAATACTTAAATATTTACATTTAAATCAGTTAAAAAAAATCTTTAAGGAAGATGCTTCTCATGTTTTAGAAACGCTGAAAGAAATGGAAAAAGCCGGTCTAGTATATCAAACAGGAAACGCAGCATACAGCATCCATGAAAACTTGATGTATTATATAGAAGAAGAACTTATAAGATTAAATATTTTAAACTAAAAAATGGAAAACTATTTCAATACAATTCCTATTTATCAGATACTTGTTTTGTTAGTAATAGGTGCCTTGATAAAATTTGTTTTTAGAGTCATCGACACCTACGTATTCCCATTAGAAAAAAAACAAACTGCAACTGACAATGCATTGTGGCAACGCGTGCAAATAATTTTATGGTTGGTTTATGCACTTGTGTTTTTTTCGATTTTGTTTGTAGAAAACAAGCTTATAACTGTAGTTATTACAACAATTACAATCAGTTTAGGCTGGAACTACTGGATCAATGTTTTTTCAGGAATTCTTATCAAATTAAACAATCAACTTAAAATCGGTGACTTAATTGAAACTGACTTTACATCCGGAAAAGTACAATCCATACATTTTTCCTATACAAAAATACTCAACGAAAAAGGGGAAGTAGTTGTGATTCCGAATGCAAAACTCCGTCAGTCAGTCCGCAAACATCAGAATAAAAAGGAGGATCTTGACACACATATTTTTACGCTTAAAACAAATCAAAAATTATCTTATAAGGATGTTTATAAGCAAGTATTAAACTGTCCTTATATCGCCATAAATAAAAATATTACTGTTGAGAAAATCAAAGAAAATGAATTTCAAATAAAGGCGAGTCTTATCGATTCTTCTTTTGTTGATAAAGTGGTTCAATTTTTTGCATAAACTATTGCATGAGTTGCTTATAAACCGCCAGCCATCCTTTCCACTCTCCTTGATTTGTAAGAAAAGAATTGTGAAATATACTCACAAATTGACCGTTAATATTCCGAATTTCCATTTTCATTTGTTCTATCTGCTCCAGTGCTTCTTCGGGAGTAAGCTGTAAATAATCTTTAAGTGTACCATCCATAATTTGAAAAGGAACGATTGTTAAAGCACGTTGCTTATTCATCATTAAATTAAAAAAAGGGTACGGAATTGCCATCCCGGCTCTAAAACCGATTTGATCGGGGAAACCCATCGTGTAATCTTCCTTAAGACCTACAGAAATTAGATTTTCATAGGTTTCCGGAAGACTCATTTTTAGATAATGTTGACGACTCTTAAACAAACTTTTATCGAGTATCTTAGATAGAGATTCTTTTTCTTCTCTGAGTATTTTTAAATCTGTATTCGAATTATATGAAGGATGAATTCCAATTGTTGCCTCCGTAGCAATTTTTTTAATTAGCTTTATCATTTGCCTATTCACAGGCAAATTTTTATCGAATTTCCCATACTTACCTACTTGAAAAAAATAGATGTTTTCTGCTTTTGATTGCTCTTGAATTTCTTTTAAGGTCGCGTAGGTGTCATAAGGATCTTTTCCATCGGACATAAAAGAATAATGCCGTCTAATTTCTTTTTTTTCGAAATACAAGAAGGCTTTAGCGAAACTACCCAAACGCCTAATAAATGATTTCCCTTTATACGCATAGGCTATATCGACATCGATCGTGTTTACTTGTGTGTAAATCCTTGTTGGGAACAAAAAACCGGGGACTTGTTTTAAAACTGCATCACGCAATTGCTTGGCCCATAGATGCACTACCGGTTTTTGTAAAAAATTTGCTTTAAAGGCTAACGAACATTCTGCCGAAAAACGTGCGTGTTCATCCGAAGTAAAAGGCAAATATTCCTCATAGCGACTCAGCATATAAAAGCTAATGGCGAATAGATCATATTGAAAATCTGCTTCTTTAGAAGTTTTAAAGAAATAAGGAATTCCTTTTATATGGCTAACTGCAATATCTTGTGGTTTTACAGCTCTTTCAAATAGTAGAGAATGCGGTTTTATCCAGATACTGTTTTCAATTCTTTCGTTAGAATAATTTATTTTTGGATGGTCTGATTTCTTTAAAAACAAATCTTTATCCACAATTTTATAGCCAATTTGCAAAATTGTCTTAAACAACACATCGAGTGTGTATTTTAAACGTTTGGTCTTTTTTTGAGCGTAGATATAAATCATTTGTCAAGGACTTAACAAGGTAGCTTGTTCGTTTTGCAGGCACTTTAAAGCAGTTGGCATCACACAAAGCCAGCGTACCTCATACTACTTTATCGCAATTTACGATATATTTCTTTTAACTTTTCAGATTCGTTTTCCCAATTATAGATTGCTGCCGCCTTTTTTAGGTTTATTTGCCACTTTTTAAGTTGGGCTTTATTTAAAAAAACATCGGTAACTATCTTTGCCATTTCTTTGGGCTCGTGTTTCTCAAAAACAACACCAATATCATTATCACGCACTAGTTTAGCAACTACGCGCCTATTGGAAACCATCATGGGTATTTGACATTGTATGTAATCAAAAACCTTATTGGGCAGACTGTATTCGTAATTTAAGTTGGTTCCTTTGTCCAACGACAATCCTAAATCGGCTATTTGTGTATATTTCAATAATTCTTCATAAGGTAGTTTTCCAACTATCTTTACTTTATCCTGAATCTTTAAATCAATACTAATTTCCTTTAATTTTTCAAACACATCACCACCACCTACGATAACCAACACAACATTCTCCAGATACTGCATCATGGCTACTGCTTCCTCAGCACCGCGATCTTTGTTGATTCCCGAACCTTGTAGGATGAGCATTTTTTGATTTCCTTTTACTTTTTCAGCTAAATCTT
This sequence comes from Flavobacteriaceae bacterium, assembly GCA_029942185.1. Lineage (GTDB taxonomy): Bacteria > Bacteroidota > Bacteroidia > Flavobacteriales > Flavobacteriaceae > DQTL01. The sequence continues at coordinate 2,850 of JAOZTK010000021.1, read as the reverse complement.
GGTCGGGTTTAAAAACCGGTAATTTGGAGGAGATATTCCGAATAACATGTATAGGAACCTTGTATTTCTCATTGTAGATATCAGCGATGGAACGATTGACAGTCAGCACATTTTTAAGTTTTGGAAAAATAAATCTTTCAATGCTAAGCCATACATTTTGAACAAATGGACGGTGAATTAACTCGGGTACTTCCGTGAAAAGTTCATGAGAGTCATAGACCAATTTCTTTCTAAAAAGTCTGGAAACCAAATAATTTGGCAGGAGTGTATCTAAATCGTTAGACAATAAAATATCCTTACGCACAAAAAGTAATTTTAGAAAAAGACGCGTATTGAATTCTGCATAAAAAAGAAAGCCTTTTTTAAACAACAAACGCATTCTACAAGTTTTATAGTTGCGCTTTATCGGTAAACTCCCCGGTAATTTTCTACCGATAAGCAAAATATCAAAGCCTTCCGAAAATAAGGTGTTGCAAACTTTTCGAACTCTTTGGTCCGTCACTAAATCGTTGGTAACTGATACGATGATTCGAGGCAAGATGCTTTTTGTTTTATTTGCGAAATGTAAAAATACAATTTTTTAATCGGATTCAAACATTCAATTTCTAAAGCACAGAAAAATAAAAACATCAATATGCTAATGACAAGAATCATCATTTTTATTGATACAAATCATTGATTTAAGCTTGTTTAGTGATGTATATTTGAGGTAGTTTAAGAAGTATTTAAAATAAAATTCAAAAAAATGAAAACTACATCAATTAATAGTCTTCGTTGGACACTGCGAATACTAAGTGCTATTTTTATTGTTTTTTTCTTATTTATGTTTATCGGTGAAACATTCTTTCAACCTGAATCCGTAGATTCAGATACTATGAGTGCTGATGCTATTCTTAAAGTATCACTAGGCATGTTAAGTCTCGTAGGACTGATACTAGCTTGGAAATGGGAATTAACAGGAGCTATTATTGCATTGATTGCCTATGTTGTGTTACTTATCATCATCGATACGGAACCGGTAAAATTCTATTATCTTCTTATTTATCCTATTATTCCCATATTGTTTATTGTGGTTTGGGCAGTTAGCAGAAAGAAATAATAAAGAAATTATAAAATCCTATATCTATACTAATAAACTATTGATATTTGAGTTGTCGGTAAAATTCAACGATTCAACGATTCAACAATTCAACAATTCAACAATTCAACTATTAAACAGTTCAACAATTAACCAACAGTTACATAAAACTATCAATAAGGAAAACAAGAGCGATAATAACTATTGGTCCTGCTATTCCTGCTACAATTCCTCCAAACCGAAAGTCTTTTTGCGATATTTTTCCCGTAGCAAATGCAATGGCATTTGGTGGTGTTGATATGGGTAAAAACAAGGCTGCAGAGGCACTTAAACCAATTACCAATGGAAGAACTACAGGGTTTGAAGTACTTAAAATAATGGCTATTGGAATCAGGATCGTTACGGTTGCTGTATTACTCATAAAGTTTGATAGCACAATTGTGAGTAGTGAGAAGGCGATAACCAATACATAAAAGTTTAAATTTTCGTTACTGATCAAACCGATATAGTGTGCGGCGAGTCCGGTTTCCTTTATAGCCAATCCCAAAGACAATCCACCGGCTACCAACATAAGCGTATCCCAAGGCAGTTTACGTACATCATCACTGGTTACAATTCTAAACATGGTCAACAGCATAATTGGCAAGAAGGAAACTGCTGAAGCAGGAATCCCATGAATATTGCCTGTAAGCCATAAAAGCACGGTTACAAGTAAGACTCCCGACACAAAACGCCTTTTGATTTTAAAGATTTTTGAACTGGTTTTTATTGTGAAGTCATCCAAAAAACTTAAATCTATCTCAGTTACTCTGGGCACATATTTTTTAATTAAAAAGAACCAAAATAACAAGACTAAAATTATCGCAATTGGAAAGCCAATTAGCATCCATTCCAAAAATCCCATGGAAACTCCGTGGCTATTTAAAGCTTCAACTGCAATTGCATTTGGAGGCGAACCAATAATTGTCCCCATTCCCCCTAAAGATGCAGCTGCAGGAATACCGATTAATAAGGCTTTCGTAAAAGGTGCTTTAGCTCCAAGTTTATCCAGAAAAGGAATAACAGCCGCTATCATCATTGCCGTTGTAGCCGTATTAGACATGATCATAGAAAACACAGCTGTAACCAACATAATCCCTAGTAATACATATCTGGGTTTGGTTCCAAATTTGGATATCGCCAGTTTAAATATGGTTTTATCCAGACCTACTTTTTGCATGGCTTCCGCCATAAAAAATCCACCGAGCATCAGCCAAATAACACTATTGGACCAAGTTTGAACGTATTTTTGCACATACTTCGATGCATTTTCCGGATCAATTTTATGATAATAATCTCCTAGTGCAAAAACTAAAAAACCAAAGATAAACAAGCCTACGGTAAAGGGCGGTACTGCCTCTGTAATCCATAAAGCGATGGACAAGAACAATAAGAACAAGACATAAACTTGGTCGGTACTCAGTTGCGGCGTATACAAGAAATAAGTCAGCCCAAAAGCAAAAATGATACTTACCAGTAAATAAATGATTTTTTGTTGGAAATCAACAACCTGTTGTACTTTCCTTATATACCGATTCGAAGCGGTTCTAGAATCTGCCATCGTATTTGACTATAATAATTCAGGCGGCAAAGTTACAAAAGTTACAAGCTTAACAAGTTTTTTAGATATTAATTTTGAAAAAGCAAGATAAAAACTGCTTATTGAATTAAAAAGTCTGCAAAACAGGGTAAATCCCATAACTAAACAATTTAGTTCAGCATGGGCTCATCGC
>JAOZTK010000020.1 GCA_029942185.1 Flavobacteriaceae bacterium | reverse complement strand
AGCGGGATTAGTCATGCTTGTAGCTTGATTTTCAATTCGACTAACTAAAAAATTGAAATGATTTTTTAGAGTCTCACGAATAAAGAGACTTAAAAAAAATAAAAAGCATCTTCCAAATGTTTTACGTCTAGATATTTACTGTTTTTAACAATAGCGATGATATCAAATCGCACTTCTACATCAAATTTTTTAGAAATTACATATTCATTTGCCGCTTTGACTAGCAATTTAATTTTTTTGGGAGTAACAAATTCTTCGGGATTTCCAATAAAACTATTGGAGCGTGTTTTTACTTCAACAATTACTAAAGTATCTAGATCTTTTTGAGCAATAATATCAATTTCAGCTTTTAAAAAACGCCAATTTCTATCAATTATTTTATAACCTTTCTTTAGTAATAAGTTTACGGCTATTTGTTCTCCTTCTTTTCCTAATTCATTGTGCTCTGCCATTTTTTTTATTTTTTAAAATAGCCTATCTTGTTGTATTCCTTTATCTTTTCCCAAGTGCTTATAGGCCAGATCCGTAACTTGTCTTCCTCTAGGGGTTCGCATTAGAAAACCTTCTTGAATTAAAAAAGGTTCATATACTTCTTCAATAGTTTCTGCATTTTCACTAACTGCTGTTGCCAATGTTGTTATACCAACAGGTCCCCCATTAAATTTATCAATAATTGTTAGCAATAGTTTATTGTCCATCTCATCTAGACCATGCGCGTCAACACTAAGGGCTTTTAGAGCAAATTTAGCTATCTTAATATCGATTTTCCCATCTCCTTTTATCTGCGCAAAATCTCGAACACGACGTAAAAGTGCATTGGCAATACGCGGTGTTCCACGACTACGGCTCGCTATTTCGATAGCTGCTTCCATACCGATAGGTACTTTTAAAATTTTCGCACTACGTTGTACGATAGTTGTCAATAATTCTGAATCATAGTAGTTTAAACGGCTATTAATTCCAAAGCGAGCTCTCATTGGGGCAGTTAATAGTCCCGATCGAGTAGTTGCACCTATAAGTGTAAAAGGCTCTAATTCTATTTGAACAGTACGAGCATTCGGACCGCTTTCTATCAAAATATCAATTTTATAATCTTCCATAGCTGAATAGAGATATTCTTCAATAACCGGACTTAATCGATGAATCTCATCTATAAACAACACATCTCTTTTGTTGAGATTGGTCAGCAAACCCGCTAAATCACCGGGTTTGTCTAATACAGGTCCTGAAGTAACTTTTATACCAACATTTAATTCATTCGCAAGAATATAAGCCAAAGTTGTTTTGCCCAATCCCGGTGGGCCATGAAAAAGTGTATGGTCCAAAGCTTCTCCTCTTTGATTGGCTGCTTGAACAAAAATGTCGAGATTCTCTAAAATTTGTTCTTGCCCTGTAAAATCATCAAAACTCAAGGGCCTTAACTGTAATTCAAAGGCGACTTCTTCAGGTGAAAAATTTGTATTTTCCGGATCGAGATTTTCATTCATTTGTCAATTGTTAGAATGACGAAAGTAGCGAAAAAACAGCAAATATAAAAATCCACCCCAAGGGAATTTATTTCTTTTTAAAAAACCAAGTAAGCTTATGCATTTTAAAAAATTTAAAAAAAGCCACAAATAATTGTGACTTTTTTAAAAAATATTTTTACTGCTATATCTTTTTTAATTTGTAGAACAAAGTGCTCTATTATACTCATAATTCATACGAGCAATATCGAGCAATTCAACTTCTTGCGGGCAGACCATAGCACAGGCTCCCGTGTGTGTACAACTTCCAAAACCTTCTTCATCATGAGCGTTTACCATCCAAGCAATACGTTCTTTTCGTTCTACCTGACCTTGTGGTAATTTTGCTAAATGAGCTACTTTTGCAGACATAAACAAAGCAGCAGAAGAGTTTTTACAAGTGGCAATACAAGCTCCACATCCTATACAAGCCGCACTGTCAAATGCACTTTCTGAGATATTGTGATGTATAGGAATAGAATTAGCCTCCGGGGCCATACCCGTAAATGCAGAAATATAACCACCTGCCTGAATAATTCTATCCATAGAACTACGATCTACTTTTAAGTCTCGTATTACCGGAAAAGCTTTTGCTCTAAAAGGCTCAATAAATATGGTTTGACCATCTTTAAAAGAGCGCATATGCGTTTGGCAGGTTGTATAATGTGATTCGTGTCCGTGCGCTTGTCCGTTAATCACTAGGGAACATTGGCCACAGATTCCTTCACGACAATCGTGATCAAACTCCACCGTTCGTTTTCCTTCCGTGGCTAACTGCTCATTGAGCATATCCAACATTTCTAAAAAGGACATATCATCTTCTACCCCATCTAAATGAAAGGTTTCTAATTTTCCTTTTGACTTGGGGCTATCTTGTCGCCATATTTTTAATGTAATTTTCATCTTTTGATGTTTTACTTTCTATTGTTGTTATGACCATACTCGGGTACAATCGTACATCTTTACTTATAAGAACGCGTTTTTACTTCAATATCATTAAACACTAGATGTTCTTTGTGTAATTTCCAATCTTTCCCTCCTTGCCATTCCCAAGCAGCAGAATACATATAGTTTTTATCATCACGAACTGCTTCCCCATCTTCCGTTTGATATTCTTCGCGGAAGTGAGCTCCGCAACTTTCTTTTCTATCTAAAGCATCAACTGTCATCAGTTCTGCTATTTCCAAATAATCAGCTAAACGACCTGCTTTTTCAAGTTCAGAATTGGAACCTTGATCATCTCCCGGAATCGCAACATGTTCCCAAAATTCTTTTCGTAATTTTTTGATTTCATCTATCGCCCATTTCATGCCTTTTTCATTACGAGACATAGCCACTTCTTTAAACATGATTTTACCCAATCGTCTGTGAATTTGATCAACCGGTACAGTTCCTTTTATGGCTAATAGTTTTTTCAACTGATTCTTAACTGCCTTTTCAGCCTCCTCAAATTCAGGAGAATCTGTTGCTATCTTTCCTGTTCTTATTTCATTCGATAAATAATTTGAAATAGTATTTGGTAACACGAAGTTTCCGTCTACCGAGGCTTGCAAGAGCGAATTGGCTCCTAAACGATTGGCTCCATGATCGGCAAAATTGGCTTCTCCCACAGCGTATAACCCAGGAATTGAAGTCCCTAATTCATAATCTACCCATAATCCACCCATAGAAAAGTGAGCAGCCGGAGATATTTTCATCGGTTCTTTGTAAGCATCTATTCCTGTAATTTTTTTATACATGGTAAATAAATTCCCATATCGCTCTTTTATAGTATCCTTTCCGTGAATACCAATAGCAGTTTTAAAATCGAGATATACTGCATTTTTTAAAGAACCAACGCCATGCCCGGCATCCATTCTTTCTTTGGCAGCACGTGAAGCAACATCACGAGGAACTAAATTTCCAAATGCCGGATAACGTCGTTCCAAGTAATAGTCTCGATCTTCACTAGGGATATCTCCCGGTAAACGTTGATCATCTTTCTTTTTAGGCACCCATATACGACCGTCATTTCGTAAAGATTCCGACATTAAAGTCAATTTTGATTGATGTTCTCCTGCTTGTGGTAAAGCAGTTGGGTGAATCTGCGTCCATGAAGGATTTGCAAAATAGGCTCCTTTTTTATGTGCACGCCAAGTTGCCGAACCATTTGAGTTCATAGCTAGTGTCGACAAATAAAATATTTTTCCAAAACCACCGGTGCCCAATACCACTGCATGAGCAGAATGACGTTCAATTTTACCCGTTATCAAATCGCGTACAATAACACCTCGTGCTTTTCCATCAACAATTACATAGTCTAAAACTTCATGCCTTCTATATTCCGTTAAATTACCTGCTTTAACTTGTTTCATCAAAGCTTGGTAAGTTGCCATTAATAGTTGTTGTCCTGTTTGTCCACGTGCATAAAAGGTACGAGATACCAATACACCTCCAAACGAACGATTACTCAGGTAACCACTGTATTCTCTACCAAAAGGAACACCTTGTGCAGTCATGTGGTCAATAAGATCAACCGAAAGTTGTGCCATTCTATATACATTGGCTTCACGAGAGCGATAATCGCCACCTTTGATGGTATCATAAAACATTCTATAGATAGTATCCCCATCATTCTTATAGTTTTTAGCGGCATTAACACCACCTTGAGCGGCAACAGAATGTGCGCGCCTTGCAGAATCTTGAAAATAGAAATTCTTTACATTATAACCCAATTCGGCTAATGTAGCTGCTGCGCCACCTCCTGACAGTCCACTACCTACAACGATAATATCAATTTTCTTACGATTAGCAGGATTGACAATGTTTGTTTTGTCTAAAAAGTTTTGCCATTTATCTTTTAAAGGTCCTTCCGGAATTTTTGCATTAAGAGCCATAAATACGTATTTAAATTCCAAATCTCAAAAAACAAACTTCAAAAAAATCCTTCTAAATATTTACGAAAGATCAAACTTCGTGTTTGTCATTTGATTTTTGTGTTTTGTTTTAATTATTAAAATATATGATTAACGGAATTATTCCATAAAGAACCGCCATCACTACAGCAAAGCATAATCCTATATACTTAATTACATTCATAATTGATTTAGGATGGATTCCTAACGAACGATGTGCACTGGTGATACCGTGTGCCAAGTGAAACCCTAAAGCAATAATTCCTATTTCATAAAATACTACCACCCATGTTTGTTTAAAGGTCCCTACTACTAAATCATACAAATCATGCTCGGTTCCTAAAACTTTATACTTTAACCAGAATTGTCCCATGTGAACAACAATAAAAATTCCAATGATAATCCCCAATATTCCCATATTACGAGAATACCAAGTACTGGTAGAATTATCTGATTTTACATATTTTTCACCCTTAGCTTTCCAATTGGTTAAAGTAATTAATAAAGCATCGATTATATGTATTGCAAGACCTGCATACAATATCCACGCTACGACACTAATAGGCCAAAAATGAACTAAAAAATGTGAATAGGCATTGTACATATCATGTTGACTTGCCACATTATCCCAAAATTCTATCGGAAAAAAAGAATCAGGAAGAATTAAAATAAGATTCCCCACTAGGTGAATAACGAGAAAAAAAGCAGTGAACAGACCGGTTACAGCCATTATATTTTTACGTGCTACCGATGTCTTAAAGAGTCCTTGTATAAATGCCATAAGGCTTATTTTTTAAATTTAAATGCCAAAGTTACACATTTACATTTCTCTATATATGATAAATATCAGAATACATAAGTAAACTGTGCTATTTGTAATCTTTCTAAATAAAAAAACTTATTCTAGTTCTTGGGACACAATCTAATAATTTGCATCATTTGGATATTTTGCCATAAACTCCTCTGCTTTTTCAACCATTTCAACACTTCCAACAAAAAAAGGAACTCTTTGATGTAGCTCATTTGGCTCAACGTCCATGATGCATTTATAACCATCACTTGCTCTGCCTCCGGCTTGCTCTGCTATAAAAGCCATCGGATTACATTCATATAAAAGACGTAATTTCCCTTTAGGGGCTTTTGTTGAAGTGGGATATATATAAATACCTCCTTTGATCATATTACGATGGAAGTCTGAAACTAAAGAACCTATGTATCTGGAAGTATAGGGCCTGTCCTCTTCTTCTTCCTGACAATACTTAAGATAATCTTTAACTCCTTGAGGAAAATGTACATAATTCCCTTCATTGATTGAATAAATCTTTCCTCCTTTTGGAAATTTCATATTAGGATGTGACAGATACCAAACACCCAATGCCGGGTTTAAAGTAAAACCATTCACACCATATCCCGTTGTATAAACTAACATTGTAGACGTTCCATACACCACATAACCTGCAGCGACTTGTTCTCTGCCTTTTTGTAAAAAATCTTCCTTAGTGACCAAACTTCCTTCCGGAGATACGCGTCTATAAACTGAAAAAATTGTTCCTACAGATACATTCACATCAATATTCGAAGAACCGTCTAATGGATCTGTTAAAACAACATATTTATGATCAAAGCCTCCATGTTTCTTTTTAATGACAATAAAATCATCTTCCTCTTCACTCGCTACTCCGCAGACAATTTGTCTATTTCTTAATGTTCTCATAAAGACATCATTAGCGTAAATATCTAACTTCTGCTGGGTTTCGCCTTGTACATTTATATTACCGGCTGATCCTAATATATCTACAAGACCCGCTTTGTTCACCTCATGGCTAACAACTTTAGCAGCTAGTTTAATTGAATTTAACAGCCTTGATAATTCCCCCTCTGAATATTTGAATTGATTTTGATTCTTAATAATAAATTCACCTAGCGTACTCGATTTAATTCCCATTGTGATTTTTTATTAGATTTATAAATAAACTGTAAATTCGCAAAATACAATATTGACTATTTGATGTGAAAATTTTTAAATTTGGCGGAGCATCTGTAAAAGATGCCAAAAGCATAATCAATCTCGCAAATATACTAAAATCTGAAGGGTATCATGATACTTTTTTAGTTATTTCTGCAATGGGAAAAATGACAAATGCCTTTGAAGAAATCATTCTGAGCTATCACACAAATTCGAACGATTTAGCCGATAAAATTGCTTTTGCAAAGAGATATCATGCTAACATATCAAAAGAATTATTTCAATCATCACATCCTGTTTTTGATAAAATTGAAATCCTATTTTATGAAATAAATAATTTTTTTCTACAAAACAAAAATAATAATTACGATTATATTTATGATCAAATTGTAGGATACGCAGAACTTATTTCAACGCTAATTATCAGTAATTATCTAAATGTCATCAATATTCAGAATACATGGCTTGATGCGAGAGAATTGATTAAAACAAACCGGCATTTTCGAAATGCTGCTGTAGATTGGCACATAACTTGTCAAAATATCACAAAAAGTGTTCGTTCAGATTCCCTTTATATTACACAAGGTTTTATTGGAGCAGCAACAAAATCTATCGCAACAACTTTAGGTAGAGAAGGCTCAGATTATTCAGCTGCTATCGTAGCTTATTGTTTAAATGCTGAAAGCTTGACAATATGGAAGGATGTACCGGGTGTACTTAATGCTGATCCTCGTTATTTTAAACACACCCAATTACTCGAACAGATATCGTATCGAGAAGTTTTAGAGATGGCTTTTTACGGAGCTTCGGTAATTCACCCCAAAACTATAAAACCTCTTGAAAATAAAAATATCCCTCTTTATGTGCGCTCATTTACAGATGTAAAGGGAAAAGGGACGTTAATTAATAAGGAAATTCCCATCTTTCCCCTTACCGCTTGTTATACCCATAAAAGTGACCAAATTTTACTATCCATAGCTGCAAAAGATTTCTCTTTTATGATAGAACACAATATCAGTCATATTTTTAAATTATTTACGGAATATAAGATTAATGTAAATTTAATTCAAAATTCTGCTATCAGTTTTTCTGTATGTATTGAGGATCCTTATAATGAATTTGAAAATTTGAGCAAAGAATTAGCAAAACACTATAAAATAACATTTCACAGAGATGTAGCACTAATTAGCATACGTCACTTTTCAAAAGATACTATTCAAAAAACCTTATCAAACAAAAATATTTTATTGCAACAACAAAGTGATGAAACCGTACAATTCGTTGTTAAAAATAATCAATCACACTTTTTTACAACATAAAAATTCCTCAAAATAAAAATTGAATAACTAATTCAAACAAACACTCACTGCTAATTTATTTCCTGAAAATAATTTATCTATTTTAATGATTTACAATTTATTTTGTACTTTGCCGAACATAACCAAATAGTCATAACCTTATGAAAAAATTATTATTTAGTATCATTTTAGTGTTTTTAAGTAGTTTTTTATTTTCACAAACCACCCTCTCGGGGAAAGTAACTGATGCCGTATTAGGAGAGCCATTACCAGGTGCTAGCATTCAGGTTGTGGGAGAAAATTTAGGAACCACTTCTGATTTTGACGGCAATTACAATCTGACAATCAGTAAGAAAATACCCTTTACAATTAAAGTATCTAGTATTGGGTTTAAAGCAACTACAATCAAAATTACACGTAACAACCAAACTGTTAATTTTGTTTTACAAGAAGCTGCTGAAACTTTGGACGAAGTTGTAGTCTCTGCTTCCCGTACCCCTGAACGTATCAGAGAATCTCCTGTCACTATAGAACGTATGAGCGCAAAAGCCATACAAAGCAATTCCTCTCCTACTTTTTATGATGGGTTAGAAAATTTAAAAGGGATTGATATTAATACAAATTCTTTGACTTTTAAATCTGTGAATACACGTGGTTTCGCCACTTTTTCGAATGCACGTTTTGTACAATTGGTCGATGGAATCGATAACACCTCTCCGGCTCTAAATTTTGTGTTGGGGAATTTAATTGGCATGAATGAATTGGATGTAAATTCTGTAGAAATCTTACCCGGAGCCTCCTCTGCTTTGTACGGTGCAAATGCTTTTAATGGAATTCTATTTATGACCAGTAAAAGTCCTTTTAAACATCAAGGTATTAGCACATACTATAAAACAGGTTTAACCATGCAAAAAGCAGCAGGTGATAATACTTTTCATGATTTCGGATTCCGAGCAGCCTATCAATTCCATGAAAAAGTTGCCGGTAAAGCTAATTTCTCAGTACTCAGCGGAATGGATTATTGGGCTGTAGATTACGATCAATATGACTCAACCGTAGTTCCCATCGGTGAACCTTCTGCAATTACGCCTTACGAACAGAGAGGATATGCACATGAAGGTATAAATATCTATGGCGATGAAGTCGCAACAGACATTCACGACGTAGCTTTAGCAATGGAAGCAGGTGGTTTAATCCCGGCCGGAGCCAGTGCTCTAATTCCAAATGAAAAAGTTGGTCGTACAGGATATAGAGAAGTTGATTTAACGGATTATCAAGCAAAAAGTATAAAAGCTGACTTTGCGCTCCACTATAAACCATGGGGGAACGATAAAGAACTTATTTTTAATTACCGAACCGGTAGAGGAAACACTATCTACCAAGGAGGAAGTCGTTATGCTCTTAACGATTTTGTAATGAATCAAGTTAAACTAGAATTTCGAGGTGATAATTTCTTTATAAGAGGATACCGTACTTCAGAAGATGCTGGCAAATCTTATGATATGCGTTTTGCCGGAATTAATATGAACAAAGTGAATGCAACTGAATGGTTTGGTACTTATGTAGGTGCTTATTTACAAGGTGCATCAAACATCATTGCACAGGTAATGGGAGCCGGTGGTTCTTATACCGATGGTGTAGCAGCAGCTCAAGCAGCAGCAGCTCAACTTCACGGAGGTTCAAGAAGCTATGCCGATGGTACTGTTACACTTCAACCCGGCACGCCCGAATTTGACGCTTTATTTAAGAAAATAATTAATGACTCTGATTTAAAAACAGGAGCAAAATTTGTAGATTATTCATCTGTAAATCATGTAGATGCTAACTACAATTTTAAAGATCTGATAAATAATTGGGGAGATTTACAAGTAGGTGGTTCCTATAGACTTTATTCTCTAAAGTCCGAAGGCACAATTTTTACAGATTATGATGGGGCTATTAATTACAACGAATATGGTGCTTATATGCAATTATCTAAAAAATTCGTTGATGACCGTCTTAAATTTACAGGTTCTGCACGTTATGATAAAGCACAAAATTTTGACGGCAATATATCACCACGTATAGCGCTCGTATATTCTGCCGGAGAAAATAAGAATCACAACTTTAGAGCTTCTTTTCAAACAGGATTTAGAAATCCTACCACTCAAGATCAATATATAGGTCTCGATTTAGGAGCGGCAATTCTAGTAGGTTCAGCTCCTGATAATTTAGACAGATATGTAAGCAATCCTATTGGTATAAGTCAAAGCAGTCAAGATGCAATTAATTATTTTGGTGCGGGTGGTTTAGGCTCAACCGTGGAACTTTCAGGAAGAAGAGCTTATGACAATTCTTTTACGCTCTCTTCATTTTTAGCATTTGGAGCATCTGCAGCGAATGGAAGCCCTGATTTCTCACTTCTTGAACAAGCAGATATCAATTATGTACAACCGGAAGGTATCAATGCTTATGAAGTAGGGTATCGCGGACAATTAGGCCCCTTGAGTATTGATTTAAATGGATACTTTAATCAATACGATGGATTTATATCTACAACAACTGTTATTGTTCCAAATTTTGGACAAGTCAGTACCATTTTTGATCCTGCCTCAAATCCCTCTGATATCACAAATTTACCGGCAGGCTTAGGAGGTCCCACTCCCAATGCTTTAATAGCAGTTGCGAATAGTGATTACACACCTTTCCAAGTGTATTCCAATTCAAAAGCTGAAATCTCATCCTACGGAGCAACAATAGGATTGGCTTCAAAAGTATTTGAAAAATTTAAAGTGGGTTTAAATTACACGTATGCTAAATTTGATTTTGATCAAAGTACAGACCCGGATTATGAAGCTGGTTTTAATACACCTGAACATAAACTAAAAGCTAGTTTTGGATCTGACAATCTCTTTGAAAATTTTGGATTTAATGTCAACTATCGTTACAGTACAGAATATTTCTGGCAACAAACATTTGCAGATGCTATAATTCCCGAACGTTCCGTATTTGATGCACAAGTGAGCTACAAAGTTCCTGCCTTTAAATCATTGTTTAAAGTAGGTGGTGTCAATATTGGAGGTAAAGAATATACAAGTGCACCGGGAACCGGATATGTAGGTTCACAGTATTATGTGTCTTGGACTATCAATCCTTAAAACCTACGTTAAGGTACTTTTCGGAGTGAATAATAAACTTACTCATCAGAAAATAAAAAACGCTTTGAATTGTCAAAGCGTTTTTTTTTGGACGAAACGCACCTAAACCCTAAATAACTAATTATAAGTCAGTTATGCTTTATGCTTTTTCTTTATAAAACCCATGTGTAATAACTATAATACAAAGAGAAACAAAGGATTACACAAAGTTACACAAAGAAAAATACTATCTCTTTATATATGATGTACTTGCCTTTGTTTTTTTTGTGTTTTACACTTATTTTTAGAACAAAAAAACTATCTTTGCAACTTTAAAAATCCGTCTTATTTGTAAAGGCAAATCAACTTTAAATTGTAAAATTATACAGCATGGCTAAAGTTACAGGTAAAATTGCACAGATTATTGGTCCCGTGATAGATGTATCCTTCGAAACGGGTGTAGAACTTCCGGAAATTTATGATTCTCTCGAAATTACGAGGGATGATGGAAGTATTCTAGTACTCGAAGCACAACAACACACCGGTGAAAGCATGGTTCGTTGTGTCGCAATGGATTCTACTGATGGTTTAAGTAGAGGACGCGAAGTAATAGCTACAGGTGCACAGATTCAAATGCCTGTTGGTAAAAAAGTTTTTGGTCGTTTGTTTAACGTAAACGGTGACCCAATTGATGGTTTGGAAGCTTTGCCAAAAAAAGGAGATAACGGTTTACCAATACACCGTGCTGCTCCAAGATTTGAAGATCTATCTACAAGTACTGAAGTTTTATATACGGGTATTAAAGTTGTTGATTTGATTGAACCCTATGCAAAAGGTGGAAAAATTGGTTTGTTTGGTGGTGCTGGTGTTGGAAAAACTGTTTTAATCCAAGAATTGATTAACAATATTGCCAAAGGACACGGTGGTTTATCCGTTTTTGCAGGAGTAGGTGAAAGAACGCGTGAAGGAAATGATTTACTTCGTGAAATGTTAGAATCAGGCATTATTAAATATGGTGAAGCTTTTAACAAATCTATGGAAGAAGGCGGATGGGATTTGTCTAAAGTTGATATGAATGCATTGCAAGATTCAAAACTTTCGTTTGTCTTTGGCCAAATGAATGAACCACCGGGAGCTCGTGCACGTGTTGCCTTATCAGGTTTAACCATTGCTGAGTATTTCCGTGATGGTGCTGGTAGCAATCAAGGGAAAGACGTTTTATTTTTTATTGATAATATCTTTAGATTTACCCAAGCAGGTTCTGAGGTTTCAGCACTTTTGGGACGTATGCCATCAGCGGTAGGATATCAACCTACTTTAGCATCTGAAATGGGTGAAATGCAAGAACGTATCACTTCAACTAAGAAAGGTTCTATTACATCTGTACAAGCGGTATATGTGCCTGCAGACGATTTGACAGACCCTGCCCCGGCAACAACATTTGCTCACTTAGATGCCACAACCGTACTCTCTCGTAAAATTGCTGAGTTAGGTATTTATCCGGCTGTGGATCCATTAGATTCTACGTCTCGTATTCTAACTCCCGAAATTATTGGTGAGGTACATTACAATACAGCACAACGTGTTATTGAATTATTACAACGATACAAAGAACTGCAAGATATTATTGCTATCCTCGGTATGGAAGAATTAAGTGAAGAAGATAAATTAGTTGTACATCGCGCTAGACGTGTTCAACGTTTCTTATCACAACCATTCCATGTAGCAGAACAGTTTACCGGAATACCAGGTGTATTAGTCGATATTAAAGACACTATTAAAGGCTTTACTATGATTATGGATGGAGAAATGGATAAATATCCTGAAGCAGCCTTTAATCTTCGCGGTTCTATAGAAGACGCCATGGAAGCTGGCGAAAAAATGCTAGCAGAAGTAGCAGGTTAATTTTATACAATATGATTTTAGAAATAGTAACACCTGAAGCATCCATTTTTAATTCTGAAGTAGATTCAGTAGCCGTTCCCGGGATCAATGGATCTTTTCAAATGTTGAATAACCACGCCCCTATTGTATCGCTTTTAAATCAAGGAGTTGTCAGAATTAAAGGGGAAGCCATTCGAATGAATGAAAAATTCTCTGATTTATTTAAAAAAGAAGATGATGAATTTCAATTAGAAATCAACAGTGGAACTATTGAAATGAATGCTAATAAAATAATCATATTGGTTGATTGATTATCAAACTAAAAAGACAACAATTCTATAAACGCCAAGCAAACATAGTTTGGCGTTTTATATTGCTGTTAACTGAAGCTCTTAACCTATAAAAATGGATTATATAGCTTTCATCTAGGCAGATTATTCAATTTATTTTCCGTAAAAAAACCCTGATGCTAACAGCAATCAGGGTCTAAAACTAGTATTATTTCTCAGTGTTTACTTTTTGTTGACCATTTCCTCAGCCATTACTAATGCATTATAGGCATTCAGAATTTTTCCTTTAACTGATAGGGAATTAAATCTGACCATTTTCGCTTTAATTCCTCTGCCCGCAGGTAATTTCACTTCCTTGTTCATCTCAATACCAGAATCCATAAGAATATGTTTTACCTGACTAGCCGTCAAACTAGGGTAATAAGATCTTATCAGAGCAGCTACACCGGCTACTTCAGGAGATGCCATTGAAGTGCCCTGAATTGATTTATAATTATCTTTAGGAAAAGTAGAATAAATTTCTAAGCCCGGAGCAAAAACATCTACATTTCTTTTCCCATAATTGGAAAAAGTTGCTGAGATATTCTCATCAAAATGACGTGTCATTGCACCTACTGTGATAACATTATCCGCAAATTCAGTGATTTTATCTTTTGAATCGGTAGGGAAATTATCTTCCACATCGATATCTGCATGATCATTACCGGCAGCGTGTACTAATAAAACATCTTTCCTTTCAGCATACTTAATGGCATCAAAAACCCAGGCACGATGTGGAGAATAACTTTTCCCAAAACTCATATTGATAACTTTAGCTCCATTGTCAACCGCATAACGTATCGCTAAAGCAACATCTTTATCATACTCATCTCCATCCGGAACCGCTCTTACAGACATCAAAGCGACATTATGTGCAACACCGTTCATCCCTACGCCATTGTTTCTTTCAGCACAGATGATACCTGAAACATGCGTACCGTGTATTTCACCGTCTTTAGAACCTATAACATATTTATTACCATACTTGGTGTCTCTAATATTTTCTGTATCATCTCCGGTTACACGGCCATTGAAATCTATATTGTACATGAAATCAGCTCTACCCGAAAAATAATCAACAGCTCTTTGCAGATCTTTAGCCCCGTCTTTTAATGTTGCACCTGAAGCCATAAGTTTCATAATCATTCCCACTGCCATTTCATCGTCAGCATTTTCGGCTTTATAACTCTCCATATCTTCTAGCGTGTATACATCTTTTCCTAAAAACTTTTTGATTTTATGGTCTACCCCTTCGATAGATTTCACTAATCCTTTATAAAAATTTCTTTGTCCATCCGCTTTTTTCCTTTCAAGATCAACTTCCTTTTTTAATTTTAAGTAGTATTCTTGTTCCTGTTTTATTTTTTCAGCAACTCTTTCTTCATTGTTTTTTCCTTCACTTTCTATAATTTTCTTAATAGCTTCTTCCGTTCCATATCTCCCGTGTAATTTTTTAACGATTCGTGTAATTTCCAACTGTTCAGGAGCAGCTGTTCCTTCTTTTCCTCCTAAAAAATTCCATCCATAAACATCGTCGATATATCCATTTTTATCATCGTCAATCCCATTATTTGGAATTTCACCTTTATTTGTCCAAACAACATTTTTAAGATCTTCGTGTTCAATGTCAATTCCTGAATCTATCACAGCAACTATGACTGTTTCACCTTCTTTTCCTTGTAAAAATTCATAGGCTTTTGCCAAACTCATCCCCGGAATAGAATCTTTATAAATATCCATATGTGGCCATTTTTGAATCTCCTCCTTACTCATTTTCCCCTTTTTGGCTACAATGCCATCTGTTGTTGCATTGATTTTATAGGTTTTCCCAAGCTTTTTAGCCAAGATTTTCTCTTTGCTTGTTGTTGAAGTCTTTGTTTTGGTTGTCTTAGTTGTCTTGGTTGTACCACAACTACTGAGCACCACTACTGCTAAGGCTATTCCTAGTACAATTCTGATGATTTTCATGTTATTTAGTATTTGAATTAATATATTATTAGTCTTATTTTTTTAAGCTCGTTACAGTTTAAGGATTATTTTTAACAACAATACCCTGATAAATTATGAATCTTATTTAAAAACTTCGTCAAAGATAAGTGTTTTATCCAATCTAATCCCTATTATTGTATTAGTTGATTTTATGTACCTCGGAGTAGTTTATTGCAATATTCGTCCTATAACGTAGATTAGATTTAGAAGTATTCAAAAAAAAATTGAGAATTATTTAATTCATAAAAAACATTTATATTGATATGTCAATCACCATTTTAAAAGAAATGAAATTTCCATAAATAAACCCTGATGCTAAACGCAATCAGGATTTATTACTTATTAAAACCGTTTGCTTACTTTCCGTTCACCATTTCATCTGCCATTACTAATGCATTATAAGCATTTAATATTTTACCAGAAATAGATAGCGTATCAAATTTCACCATCTTAATTTTTGAGCCTTCTGCTACCTGTAATTTGACAACTTGGTTCATTTCAATACCTGAATCCATAATAATATGTTTTACCTGACTTGCTGTTAAACTAGGATAATAAGATCTGATAAGAGCTGCAACACCTGCTACCTCAGGGGACGCCATTGAAGTACCCTGAATTGATTGATAATCGTCTTTAGGGAAAGTAGAATAAATCTCTGAACCTGGAGCGAAAATATCTACATTCTTTTTTCCGTAGTTAGAAAAACTTGATACGATCTTTTCATCAAAACTACGTGTTATAGAACCTACTGTAAGTAAATTATCTGCAAACTCTCTAATTTTGTCTTTTGAATCGTTGGGGAAATTATCTTCCACATCAATATCTTTATGATCGTTACCGGCAGCATGTACTAATAGCACATCTTTACTTTCAGCATATTTAATAGCATTAAAAACCCATGCTCGGTGAGGAGAATAGCTTTTCCCTAAACTCATATTGATTACTTTGGCACCATTGTCAACCGCATAACGTATTGCTAAAGCGACATCTTTATCATACTCATCTCCACTCGGAACAGCCCTTAAAGACATCAAAGCGACATTATGAGCCACACCATTCATCCCTACACCATTATTTCTCTCCGCACAAATAATTCCTGAAACATGTGTACCGTGTATTTCATCGTCTTTGGAACCAATAACATATTTATTACCATATTTAGTATCTCTTATATTATCTGGGTCATCCCCGGTTACACGCCCGTTGAAATCAATATTGTACCTAAAATCCGCTTTACTCGCAAAAGAATGAATAGTTCCTTGCAGTTCTTTAAGTCCATCTTTTAGCTTTATTCTAGAGGATAGAAGCTTTATTATCATCCGCGCTCCCCTTTTATCATCATCGCTCTCCGGTTTAAAATTCTTCATTTCTTCCAATGTGTAAACAGTTTTTCCTGTAAAACTTTGAATTTTTTTATCTATACTGTTTATAGAATTAACTAAGCCTTCAAAATAAGCTTTTTGACCGGCTGCTTTTTCTCTTTTAAAATCAACCTCTTTTTTTAAAGTTAAATAGTATTCATATTCTTTTTTAATTTTTTCTGCAACTCGTTCAGCAGCTTTTTCATTGCCTTTTCCTTCTTGTTCAATAATTTTCTTACGATCTGCTTCCGTACCATATCGTGTTTGTAATTTCTTTACAATTCGTGTAATTTCTAACTGTTCAGGAGCTGTTGTTCCTTTTTCTCCTCCTAAGAAATTCCAACCATAAACATCATCGATATATCCGTTTTTATCATCATCTATCCCGTTGTTTGGAATTTCATCTTTATTTGTCCAAATAACATTTTTAAGATCTTCATGCTCTATATCAATTCCAGAATCAATTACGGCAACTATTACAGTTTCTCCTTCTCTACCTTGTAGAAATTCATAGGCTTTTGCCAAACTCATCCCTGGTACAGAATCTCTATAAATATCCATATGAGGCCATTTTTGGATTTCATCCTTACTCATTGTCCCTTTTTTAGCTACAATGCCATCTGTTGTTACATTTATTTTATAAATTTTCCCATACTTTTTAGCCAAGACTTTTTCCTTGTTTGTTGTTGAAGTCTTTGTTTTGGTTGTACCACAACTACTGAGTACTACTACTGCTAAAGCTATTCCTAGTACAATTCTGATGATTTTCATATTATTTAGTATTTGAATTAATATATTATTAGTTATTTTTTAATCTTGTTACAATTTAAGGATTATTTTTAACAATAATACCCTGATGAATTACGAATCTTATTTAAAAACTTCGCCAAAGATAAGTGTTTTATCCAATCTAATCCCTTTATCAGTACGTTTAACTGTACACAATTCATGTGATACATCGTGCTCTAGAAATAAATAATAGTTTTCTGTTGCCGCTTTTTTCATAAATTTTTCTTTCTCAGCCATTGTTATTAATGGACGTGTATCATAACCCATAATATAAGGTAGTGGAATATGCCCCACAGTAGGTAATAAATCTGCCATAAATACAAGTGTTTTACCCTGATATTTAATATGGGGTATCATTTGTTTTTCAGTATGGCCATCGGCTACAAATATATCAAATCCCAATTCACTGCCTTTTATATAATCCGTGTTGTTTAATTGAATAAAATTAAGTTGACCACTGCTTTCTATCGGATTAATATTTTCGCTTAAAAAAGAAGCTTTCTCTCTTGGATTTGGTTCTGTCGCCCATTTCCAATGATCTGCATTACTCCAAAACTTTGCATTTTTAAAGGCAGGTTCATAAGCTGTTCTGTTATTATTCCATTGAATACTGCCTCCGCAATGATCAAAATGTAAATGGGTTAAAAACACATCTGTTATATCATCTCTGTGAAAACCATGTTTTGCCAAAGAAGTATCTAAAGAGAAATCTCCATACAAATGAAAATACCCGAAAAACTTGTCGGATTGTTTATTACCAATACCTGTATCGATAAGTATTAAACGATTTCCATCTTCAATCAGCATCGTACGCATACCCATGGAAATCATATTATTAGCATCTGCAGGATTCGTCCGTTGCCACAATGATTTTGGGACGACACCAAACATAGCACCACCGTCTAATTTAAAATTACCTGTTTCTATTGGATATATTTTCATCGTTTTCTTACGTGTACAAATTTCAGAAAAAATACTTGTTATTTAGTTAAATAAAACAAAAAAACCATCCTGATAAAATCGGGATGGTTTTGAGGCGTCAAGCGGATTCGAACCGCTGTGGGAGCTTTTGCAGAGCCCAGCCTAGCCACTCGGCCATGACGCCATTTACAGCGTACAAATTTACTAATAATTCTGTTTTTATACTACTTTTTATAATGTTTCTGTTTTTTTGTCATAATAATACTGACATCGGCAACATTTCCACCGATTGGCGGGTTTATTTTAGATATCTGAACCTTCGCTTTTTGAATGAGAGGAATCTCTTTTAGCATTTTATCTAGAATACGTTTGGCAACATGCTCCAAAAGAGCAGATCGTATGGCCATTTGCTCTTTTACAATCTTATTTAAATGAACATAATCTACTGCATCGGCCAAATCATCTGATTGCGCTGCCTTGCTGAAATCTGCTTTAGCAGTAACAACTACCTCATACATACTCCCTATTTTACTTTCTTCCTCAAGGCATCCGTGATTGGCATATAACTGAATTTTATTAATCTTTATTTGTCCCATAAATAAGTTTTAAATATTTGCTATGTAGGTCAATGCATTTTGCTCATCAATTTTTAATTGATTTTTTAAGGCTTCGATAGATTCAAACTTATATTCATCTCTTAAACGGAAAAGCAAAGCTACTTTCATTTTTTTGTGATACAAATCCTTGTTTAAATCAAAATAATGGATTTCAATTGTTCTCGTTGTACCGTTGACAGTTGGTCTATAACCAATATTCATCATTCCGTGATATGTCTTTCCATCAATACTTGATTTTGCTATATAAACCCCTATTTTAGGAACAATTTTATTTGGATAATCCAAAACGATATTAGCTGTTCGAAAACCTATTTTTCGTCCCAATTGATTGCCTTTTACTACAGTGCCAAACAGACAAAAAGTATAACCTAAATAAGTGTTTACTTTTTGAATCTGACCTTCTAAGAGCAACTTCCGAATTAAAGTAGAACTTACAATAAGCTCCTCTTTTTTAAAAGCAGCAACTCGAATTATATCAAAACTCAATTGTTTTGCATAGTTTTTTAAGGCTTTGTAGTCCCCTTCTTTGTCTTTTCCAAAACTGTGATCATAGCCGATAAGCAATGTCTGCATATTTAATTCATGTAGAAGTTCTTCCCGGATAAAATCAAAAGCTGATTTCTTTGAAAAATCTTTGGTAAATTCTTTTACAACTACTTTTTCAACACCTTTTTTCTTTAACAGAGCAACTCTTTCATCAATACTATTTATCATTTTTAATGGATTCTCCGGAGTAAGAATATGTGTTGGATGTGGAAAAAAGGTAACCACAACAGGTATTGCCTGTGTCTTCTTAGCTTCATTTAACAATACATCAATTATTTTTTGATGCCCCAGATGAACCCCGTCAAATGTTCCTAATGCAATAATAGATTTTGATTTCTTAGACAATTCTAGAGTATTTTAATATCGTGCGACAAAATTACGCTTATTTTGATAAAACAAGAAAAGGTGTTATCAACTGAGATAACACCCTTTGTACTCGAGGTGGGAATCGAACCCACACGATATTGCTACCACTGGATTTTGAATCCAGCGCGTCTACCAATTCCGCCACTCGAGCCTTAAATTATTTCAAAGAATCTAGTATACTTCTTGATTTTTCTTCGCATTAAAAAATCCCTGATTTAATCGGATGCTTTTTTCCAAAAGCGATGACAAAATTATAATAATTTTTTAACTTTGCGTCATCTTAAACCAACTTAATTAAATCTATGTCTTCCTCAAAACTTGCACCTAAAATTTTTGCTTGCTCTCAAAGTGTAAAATTGGCTGAAAGAATTGCTAAAGAATTTAACACAAAACTAGGAAAAGTCAAATTGTATAATTTCAGTGATGGGGAATTTCAACCCGGGTTTGAAGAATCAGTAAGAGGGCGACGAATATTTATTATCGGCTCAACCATGCCTCCGGCAGATAACCTTATGGAAATGCTTCTTATGCTCGATGCCGCTAAAAGAGCTTCCGCTAGACATATAACTGCCGTTATACCTTATTTTGGTTGGGCGCGTCAAGACCGAAAAGACAAACCCCGCGTTGCCATTGGTGCTAAAATGGTAGCAAATCTGCTACAAAGTGCAGGAGCTACCCGAATCATGACTATGGACTTGCACGCGGATCAAATACAAGGATTCTTTGAAAAACCGGTAGATCATTTATATGCATCTACTATTTTTTTACCTTATATAAAAGAATTAAAACTTTCTAATTTGGTTATAGCTTCTCCGGATATGGGCGGATCAAAAAGAGCTTATGCGTATTCTAAATATCTCAAATGTGATGTTGTTATTTGTTATAAACAACGCGAAAAAGCAAATATAATAAGCTCTATGGAACTGATTGGTGATGTAACTGGAAAAAATGTAGTCTTAGTTGACGATATGATTGACACTGCCGGAACCTTGGCCAAAGCTGCTAGTTTAATGATGGAAAAAGGGGCTTTAAGTGTACGAGCTATTGCTTCTCATGCCATCCTATCAGGAGATGCACATAACAGAATTAAAAACTCAAAGCTAGAAGAATTAGTAGTTACAGATACTATTCCTCTTAAGAAAGAAAATAGTAAGATAAAAATTGTATCTTGCGCCCCCTTATTCGCTAAGGTAATGCGTAAAGTTCATACAAACGAATCGATTAGCGGACAATTTTTAATGTAACTAATAATAAATAAATTTTAATTAAACAAACAAATGCAATCAATTACAATCAAAGGATCTAAAAGAGAAAGCGTAGGCAAAAAAGCAACAAAAGCGCTACGTAATGCTGATAAGGTTCCTTGCGTTATCTACGGCGAGGGTGAACTTGTACATTTTTCAGCAGATGAACTAACCTTTAAGCCAATTGTATATACCCCAAATATATATATAGCGCTAATTGAATTAGACAATGGAAAACAATACGAAACTGTTATACAAGATTTGCAGTTTCATCCCGTAACTGACAAGTTGTTACATATCGATTTTTACCAATTACACGAGGACAAAAATTTAACTCTAAATATTCCTGTTAAACTGGAAGGAACTTCTGTAGGTGTTAAAAATGGAGGTGTGCTTCGTTTTCCCAATCGTAAATTATCTATCACTGCTCTACCAAAAGATTTACCTGATTTTATACAGATAAGTATTGGAGATCTCAATATTGGAGATAAGTATATAGTTGGTCAATTAGACCAAGTAAATTTTCACATCAACCACTCAGATGATACCGTTATTTGTCAAGTGAAAATTTCAAGAGCAGAAATTCTTGAAGAAGATGAAGAAGATGAAGAAGGTGAAGAAGGTGAAGAGGGTGAAGAAACAGCAGAAAAAACGGAAGGAAGTGCTGAAAATGACAAGGAAGCTAAGGCATCTAAATAATAAATATAAAGACTTCCGATTACTTTATCGGAAGTTTTTTAAATTTATATTGCTAAAAAACGAAAAAGATATATATTTGCAACCGCTTTAAGCGAAATCAAATAGAGGTACCTTAGCTCAGTTGGTAGAGCAAAGGACTGAAAATCCTTGTGTCCGCAGTTCGATTCTGCGAGGTACCACTATCAAATCCGCAACAAACTTTTGAACAAGTAGTTGCGGATTTACTTTTTTATCTACAAGGTACGTTTCCAAAAACACGAACAAAATACGTTATTTAGTATGCTAATTCTAAAGC